>NZ_JAMQUU010000019.1:0-31876 GCF_025594975.1 Turicibacter sp. T129
ATTTAGAGATAAAATAGAACCGCCGTATACGGAACCGTACGTACGGTGGTGTGAGAGGACGATGATTAAATTAATTAATTATCTCCTACTCGATTGTTTATGAAATTAAGTCATTATATCAAATAACCACAATATAAACTAATTTATTCCATTTTATAATCATGACAAAGAAAATAAAAATTGATAAAATAGAGATAATCCTATAAAGTCTACATTTTTTGGTATCGTTAGGAAATGATATAAAGGGTATAGAAGATATTCAATTAAAAGGAGTGATTGCATGAAGCGTAAGAGAGTATTGCAACTTGTGGGAAGCTTTTGTTTAGGAGCTGTTGTTACATTATTACTATCTTTAGTATTTCCAGCTAAAAATCCAGCTCAAACTATTGTTTCACCAGCTAATTATGGGGAGACAGCTTCAATTAATCAAGTGTATGAAGCATTAAAGACATATCATTATTTTTATGAAGGTGACAGCCAATCTTTAATTGATGGAGCTATTTCAGGAATGATTGATGCTTTAGGCGATCCTCATTCAACATATTTTACAATGACAGACTATGAAAATTTTGTTGAGCACTTAGAAGAGACTTATTCAGGGATTGGATGCGAAGTAACGAATGTTAATGGGTATACAATGATTGTATCGCCATTTCCTGATTCACCGGCAGATGAAGCTGGAATTTTAGCAAATGATTTAGTCATTGAGGTGGATGGAGAAAATGTAGTCGGTCAAAATTTACAAGAGGTAACGAGTAAAATTAAAGGTCCTGTTGGATCAACAGTAATCCTCGGAATTCAACGCAACGATAATCCTGAGTTAATTTCTATTGAAGTGACAAGACAAGCGATTGATCAAGAAACGGTTAAATCAGAATTAATTCCAGCTGGGGAAGACTTAATTGGATATCTTCAAATTTCAACTTTTGGAGAAAATACGGCGAATGAATTTAAGCAAGCGATTGAAGCTTTAGAAGAACAAGGAATGACTTCTTTAATCGTCGATTTAAGAAATAATTCAGGTGGTTATTTAACAAGTGTAGTCGAGATGGTTGATTATATCCTTCCACCTGATCAAGTGATTACAACAATTGAATCTCGTGATGGTAGCGGAACAACATACAAAACAACAAGTGAAGGAAAAGATTATCCTGTTGTGACGTTAATTAATGAAGGTAGTGCTTCAGCTTCAGAAATTTTTGCTGCTGCGATGAAAGAGGCTGGCAAATATGATGTCATTGGAACGACATCTTATGGAAAAGGAACTGTCCAAGTTTCGATGCCATTAGATGATCATTCTTCTTTAAAAATTACAACTCAAGTGTGGAAGACACCAAATGGAAATTGGATTAATGAAGAAGGGGTAACACCAACGATTGAGGTAGAAGCACCAGAATTTTATTACTATTATCAAGTTTATTTAACAGACGGAGCACCACTTGAATTTGACATGGTAGATACAGCTATTAAAAATGCTCAAAATATTTTAAAAACATTAGGTTATAACGTTGGAAGAACCGATGGATACTTTGATGAATCAACCGTGTCAGCTGTGAAAGAATTCCAAGTGGATCATAGTATTGAAGCAACGGGTGTAATTGATAATAAAACAGCGAGCGAATTAACATTAGCATTACGAGAAAAAATTCGTGATAAGCAGTACGATACTCAACTTCAAAAAGCAATTGGTATGTTGCAGCAATAATAAAAATAGGAAGATTTAGAATCTTCCTATTTTTATTATGATGAATTCTTTAAGAATGGTTAATAGTAAGTGAGGAATAGGGTCCTTTAGCGCAAGTCTTATTGTTTAAAATGGCAAGAAAAAGGCCAGCGGTTAAGTAGATAGCGATGAATTTTTAGATATGATATAATGGATTTAATGTGAGGTGACATTTAATGACAAATGGTAAGTTTCAGATTGTTTCTAAGTATGCGCCTTCAGGTGATCAACCAAAGGCGATTGATGAATTAGTTCATAATATAAATAATGGTGTTAAAGAGCAAGTTTTATTAGGAGCAACAGGGACAGGGAAAACATTCACGATTGCTAATGTTGTTCAAGCAGTGAATAAGCCAACCTTAGTCTTAGCCCATAATAAAACGTTAGCGGGACAATTGTATAGTGAGTTAAAAGAGTTTTTCCCAAATAATGCGGTTGAATATTTTGTCAGTTACTATGATTATTATCAACCTGAAGCGTACGTCCCATCATCGGATACGTTTATTGAAAAAGATGCAAAGACGAATGATGAAATTGATAAGTTACGTCACTCAGCCACTGCAGCACTTCTTGAGCGTAATGATGTGATTGTCGTGGCTTCTGTTTCATGTATTTACGGGATTGGGGATCCAGAAGAATATAAAAAGATGATGGTTTCTATTCGTGTTGGAATGGAGATGGAAAGAAATGATTTATTAAATGAGTTAGTTCGTATTCAATATCAACGTAACGACATTGATTTCCATCGTGGGACATTCCGTGTACGAGGAGATATTGTCGAAATCTTACCGATTGCCACAGAAAAGAATGCAATTCGCATAGAGTTCTTTGGTGAGGAAGTTGATCGTATTCGTGAGATTGATACGTTAACTGGTGAAGTGTTAAGTGAACGTAAACACGTCGTTATTTTCCCAGCCTCTCACTTCGTAACAGGTGAAGAACGGATGAAAATTGCCCTTAAAAATATCGAGGATGAGTTAGAGGAGCAGGTTAAATACTTTGAGTCAGAAGGTAAATTATTAGAGGCTCAACGTATTGAACAACGTACACGCTATGATTTAGAAATGATGGCAGAAATGGGATTCTGTTCAGGTGTCGAGAATTATTCAGGACCACTTTCTTTACGTGAGCGTGGAGCAACGCCATACTGTTTACTTGATTTCTTCCCAGATGACTGGTTATTAGTCGCGGATGAATCACACGTGACGCTTCCACAGGTAAGAGGAATGTATAACGGGGACCGTGCCCGAAAAGAAACACTTGTCAATCATGGATTCCGTTTGCCTTCAGCTTTAGATAACCGCCCACTACAATTCAGTGAGTTTGAAGACAAAATTCATCAGGCCATTTATGTATCAGCAACGCCAGGTGATTACGAATTAGAACGTACTGATCAAGTGATTGAGCAAATTATTCGTCCAACGGGATTACTTGACCCAGTGATCGAGTTACATCCAAGTCGTGGACAAATTGATCACTTAGTCGGTGAAATTTATAAACGTATCGAGAAAAACGAGCGTGTCTTAATTACGACTTTAACGATTAAGATGTCAGAAGAATTAACGAATTATTTAAAAGAATTAGGGATTAAAGTAGCTTATTTACATTCTGAGATTAAGACGCTAGAACGTATCGAAATTATTCGTGATTTACGTGTGGGAACGTATGATGTTTTAGTTGGAATCAACTTATTACGTGAGGGATTAGATATTCCAGAAGTTTCACTGGTTGCTATTTTAGATGCAGATAAAGAAGGGTTCTTACGTAGTGATCGTTCACTTATCCAGACCATTGGTCGTGCGGCTCGTAATGCAGAAGGACGTGTTATTTTATATGCAGATAAAGTAACTGGATCGATGCAACGTGCAATTGATGAAACAGCTCGTCGTCGTGAAATTCAGGAGAAATATAATGAAGAGCATGATATTATCCCAATGACTGTTCGTAAAGATGTGCGAGATGTGATCCGTGCAACTGAAGTGGTTGAAAAAGAGGCGAAGTATGATAAGAAAATGTCTCGTAAAGATAAAGAAAAGTTAATGCAAAAACTTGAAAATGAAATGAAGGAAGCGGCAAAAGCGCTTGACTTTGAAACAGCAGCAACACTTCGTGATGCAATGCTTGAATTAAAAATTGAGTTAGGCTTATAATAGAGTTAATAGGAAGATAAATGTGGCAATGAGTCACTAAAGATAAGGAATGAGATAAATCTATGGAAAGTTTACGTGAGTTATATAAAGTAGGAAATGGGCCATCTAGTTCACATACGATGGGACCTGCTCGTGCAGCAAAAGTATTTATGGGACGTTATCCTGAAGCGACGTCTTATGAGGCTGTATTATATGGAAGTTTAGCTGCAACAGGTGAGGGACATTTAACGGATTATATTATTATTAAGACAATGGATCCAAAGCCAGTGAAGATTACATGGCGTCCAGAAGATTTCCGTCCCTTCCATCCAAATGCAATGCAGTTCATTGCTTATAATGAAGCTAATGAAGAAATCGGAACATGGACGGTTTATTCAGTAGGTGGAGGGTCAATTATTGAAGAAGGACAAGCTCGCGATGAGGTTGAGAGTGTTTACCCAAATACAACGATGAATGACGTATTAGACGTATGCAAAGAAAAGAACTGGACATTAGCTGATTATGTTTATGCTTATGAAGCAGATATTAAACCTTATTTAGAAGAGATTTTAGCAGTGATGCGTGAAAGTTTAATGAATGGATTAGTTGCAGAAGGAACGTTACCAGGAAAGTTAAATTATCCACGCCGTGCGAAACAATTCTTTGAACAAGCAAAAGCAAATCCAGAAGATTTATCTATTTTAATTTATGCGTATGCTTTAGCAGTTTCAGAGCAAAATGCGTGTGGAGATGTGGTAGTTACGGCTCCAACGTGTGGAGCTTCAGGTGTTTTACCAGGTGTTTTATTTGCTTTACAAGAACGTGAAGGATATAGTGATGAGCAATTGGTTGACGCGTTAGCTGTGGCAGGACTTGTAGGGGATTTAATCAAAACAAATGCCTCTATCTCAGGTGCAGAAGTTGGATGTCAAGGTGAAGTGGGATCGGCTTGTTCAATGGCAGCGGCAGCTGTCGCATTCTTAAAAGGAGCATCTAATTTACATTGTGAATATTCAGCAGAAATCGGGCTTGAACATCATTTAGGAATGACATGTGACCCTGTATATGGATATGTGCAAGTACCATGTATTGAACGTAATGCTGTTGCAGCAAAACGTGCGTATGATGCTGCAAAATATGCGATGTTAACAGATGGGTATCATACGATTACATTAGATCAAGTGATGCAAACGATGAAAGAAACGGGGCATGATTTAATGGCAAAATATCGTGAAACAGCTCAAGGCGGGCTTGCGAAACATTTTGCAGAATGCTAATGGACTAGGATTTATGAGGTTTTAATGGTATAATAGAGGATATTTAAAGTGAATGAATAACAGTAAAGGAAGTGACTGTATGGCAAATGAAGAAGCTAAGAAACCAAGCAAAAAACGTAATGTAACGAAAAAGCAAGTTGTTTTATATAGCTATATCGGAGTTTTGGCAGTTGTAACGGTCTTATTCGGTTATAATGTTTTAAAATATTTTTACTTAGATCCTCTAAAGGTTGCGGGGCAGCCGATTTACGGTTATCGTACCGAGAACTTGCAACCTATTACTGATTCGATGATTTCTAACGCTGAACAAGTAGGTGCAAGCCAATCAGGTGTAAAAGAAATAAAAGTGACGGTTCAAGGACCAGTTGTCTATTTTGATGTACGCGTTAATGATGGAGTTGATGTGGAGAAGGCACGTGCTGCCGCCGAAGCAGCAGCAACTGAGTTTTTAGCACAAGCAGGGGATGTTGCTAATGGTTACACTGTACAACTTGTTGTTTCATCAGGTGATATTAAAACATTAGTGGAGACAAATCGTGAAGAGGAATTAGCTTATTATAAAGAACATCGTCTTGATATTGTAGAAAGAATTGTCGCGCAAGCAGAGAAATATCCAACTGCAAAAAATATTGAGCGTGCTCAAAATAATATTAATGTCATGCCGAAGGACTATAATGAAAAGACTGGTCAGTATGAAGCACGATATCCTGAGGAGAAAGCAGCATTTCAAGCACGTATCGATGCTTTAACACCATTAACAGCTGAGGAAGAAGAAGAATTAGGTGAAATTCCGTATTTAGAGGTGGATCAATCGATTAAACCAACAAATATTTCACCTTATCCATGCTGGGGTGCTTACGATACAACAACAGAAACATTTGAATGGCAATAAAGGACGGGGAGACTAATAGTCTCCCTCTTCTTATGAAGAATTCAAATAGAAGTCTCAGTAATTGTTAGACTTTAATATTATAACTAAAAATGTAAAAATACTTTTTGTATATATAGGTGATAAATGATGGCGAAGAAAGTAGTACCAGTTCAAAAGAATGAATATTATGATGTGAAAATTGAAAGTTTAACACACGATGGATTAGGTGTAGCACGTGTGGATGGATTCCCAATTTTCGTATCAAATGCGCTAGTTGGTGAAGAGATTAATATGAAAGTGACACTTGTTAAAAAGACATACGCGTTCGGACGCGCCGTTGATTATTTTGTGACAAGTCCTGAACGTGTGGAGCCAGCATGCGGTATTTATAAACAATGTGGTGGTTGCCAAGTTCAACATTTAAGTTATGAAGGACAGCTTCAAATGAAGCATGATACGGTAGTTAACCAATTAAAACGTATTGGACATATTGAAGATGCAAATGTATTACCGACAATAGGAATGAAAGATCCAAGTCGTTACCGTAATAAAACACAAGTACCATTTGGTTATGCTAATGGTGAAGTAGTAGCAGGATTTTATCAAAAACGTAGTCATGAGATTACAAATATGAAATCTTGTTTAATTCAAACGGATATTTCAGACCAAATTGTGGATACCATGCGTGAGTTATGTCGTGATTTAAATATTGATCCTTATAATGAGTCATTAAATTTAGGGGTGTTACGCCATGTTATTGTTCGTGTTGGATTCAAGACAGGCGAAATCATGGTAACACTTGTTACTCGTACAAAAACTATTCCAAACATTGATACTGTGATTGAAACTTTAATCAACAAGTATCCACAAATTAAGAGTATTGCTCAGAACATCAATCCAAAAGTAACAAATGTTATTTTCGGAGATGAAACAAAGATTTTATATGGAGAGCCATATATTTATGATGAAATGAATGGAATTCGATTTGCGATTTCACCACGTTCATTCTATCAAGTAAATCCAGTACAAACTGAAACGTTATATTCAAAAGCAGTAGAATTTGCAGGATTAACAGGAAATGAAGTCGTATTCGATGCCTATTGTGGAATTGGAACAATCACGTTATTTTTAGCACAACATGCTAAAGAAGTTTATGGCGTTGAGATTATTCCTGAAGCGATTGAAGATGCGAAGATGAATGCAAAGTTGAATGGCTTTGATAATGCGCAATTCGCCGTTGGAAAATCAGAAGATGTAATTCCAATGTGGATTGAAAATGGTATTATTCCAGATGTCATCGTTGTCGATCCACCTCGTAAAGGATGCGATAAAACATTACTTGATACTATGTTAGAAGCGAAACCAAAACGTATCGTTTATGTATCATGTGATTCATCAACATTAGCTCGTGACTTAAAAATCTTAATTGATGGTGGATATAATCTAGAAGTCGTTCAGCCAGTCGATATGTTCCCACAAACAGCTCATGTCGAGGTCGTGACTATGCTTACACTTAAAGACGTGTAAGCATTAGCCCGACCCGATGCAATAGCTTCACCACGAAGTCGAGCAAGGTGATGAGTGAGTGGACTGAAGCCACTTGCGCGAGACAGTATTTGAGTTAGATTTTGTAATATGTAATTAGCGCCACCCAATGCAGCTACCTGCGCGAGACTGTAACGAGGCTTTTACGCATTAATAGAAAGTAACCAAAGTGCTATTTGAGATTTTAGTAGGACTATATGCAGACAAACTAAGAAAAGAAATGAGCTTATCAAGATAATAACTGATAATAAAAAAGTATTTTTTCTTAATGCTTGCTACCACCGATGCAAGGGTTCATCAACAAATCCTGTGTGAAATGGATATCCTCCATTTATAACTGTGGAAGCATTAAATGGTAAGTAGATGATATAGAAAAAGCGTTGATTCTTTTAAGATTCAACGCTTTTTTAATTTTTTAGTAAAAAATTAGCATTAAATACATTTTTATGTTGTTAATAAATTTTGAATGGAATTTTTTGTCTAAATGATTCATATGATTATTATCAGATACATCTAAATTATTTTCATTGAGGAGGGAGATAATGGATTTTGAGTTTATTAGGACGTATGCACCGATGTATGTAGAGGCTGCTAAGTTAACCATTAGTATTGCTTTTTTTGGAATTCTATTATCTACTTTTTGGGGATTTATTTGTTGTGTCATTCGATATTATAAGATTCCGGTTTTGAATAGAGTGATTGGTGTTTATATTGAGCTTTCAAGAAATACTCCTCTATTAATTCAGTTGTTTTTCTTATATTTCGGGTTGCCGAAGCTAGGAATCTTTTTAAGTTCTGAAGCATGCGGGGTATTAGGATTAACTTTTTTAGGTGGAAGTTATATGGCTGAGGCGTTTCGTAGTGGGCTTGAGGCTATTCCAATAAGTCAAACAGAATCAGGATTAAGTTTAGGATTAACAAAATGGCAAGTGTTACGATACATTGTTATTCCACAGGCAGCTGTTGTTTCTTTACCCGCTTTTACTGCCAATACAATCTTTTTAATTAAGGAAACATCTGTCTTTAGTGTTGTCGCACTTGCGGATTTAATGTATGTCGCTAAAGGATTAATCGGCTTATATTATAAAACAGATGAATCATTACTAATGTTAGTTGTTTCTTACTTACTGCTGTTATTACCGATTTCTCTAATTTTAAGCTTCATTGAAAGGAAGGTGCGCTATGCAGGAGTGGGGAATTAGTGTTTTATTTGAAGGAAGGAATTTTATTCGTTTATTAGAGGGGTTATGGGTTACGTTAGAAATCTCATTAATCTCGGTTTTAATTTCAGTGATTTTAGGAATTGGAATGGGAATTTTAATGAGTCTGAATTCTAGAATTATGAATCTTGTCTGTCGTATCTACTTAGAGAGCGTTCGAATTATTCCACAATTAGTGTTACTGTTTTTAGCTTATTTTGGCTTAAGTAAGTCGTTTGGAGTTAACTTATCAGGTGAGGTCGCTGCAGTTTTAGTTTTTTCTTTTTGGGGAATTGCAGAAATGGGAGACTTAGTACGTGGGGCATTAAGTTCTATTCCAAAACATCAATATGAAACAGGACTTGCGATTGGGTTAAGTAAGCGACAGCTTTATCAATATGTCATTATTCCTCAAACGATTCGAAGATTATTACCTCAGATGATTAATTTAGTGACACGTATGATTAAAACAACCTCGTTAATTGTACTAATCGGTGTTGTAGAAGTAGTAAAGGTGGGTCAACAAATTATTGAAGCTTCTCGGTTAACAGTGCCAAGTGCTGCTCTTTGGATTTATGGTGTTATCTTTCTTCTTTACTTTATCATCTGTTATCCAATTTCATTACTAGCGACGAAGTTAGAAAAGCGGTGGGAGGTGTAAAAAACGATTATGAGTGAAACGATATTAAAGTTAAACCATGTGACGAAAAGTTATGATCAAAATGTTATTTTTTCAGATTTATCATTAGAAGTAAAAAAAGGAGAAGTCGTTGTGATTTTAGGACCGTCTGGTTGTGGAAAAAGTACCTTACTTCGATGCATTAATGGACTAGAAAAAATTCAAGCAGGAGATATCTTACTAGAGGATGAACTTATTAGTCATCAAAGTAAGAAAATGCCATTGATTAGACAGAAAATTGGCATGGTATTTCAAAGTTATGAATTGTTTCCACATCTGGATGTATTACATAACATTATCTTAGGACCTACAAAAGCGCAAGGACGTGATAAAGCTGAAGCCATTAAAGAAGCCGAAAGATTACTGGCTCGAGTGGGATTGCTTGATAAGAAAAACGCATATCCACGTCAATTATCTGGTGGGCAAAAACAACGGGTAGCTATCGTTCGTGCCCTTTGTATGAAGCCAGAAATTTTATTGTTTGATGAGGTGACAGCTGCCCTTGACCCAGAAATGGTTCGAGAAGTATTAGATGTGATTCTTTCCCTTGCTAAAGAAGGAAGTACGATGGTAATCGTCACACATGAAATGGAATTTGCCCGTGCGATTGCTGATCGAATTATCTTTTTAGATGAAGGGAAAATCATTGAAGAAGCCGATCCAGAAACATTTTTTACAAATCCAAAAACAAAAAGGGCAAAACAGTTTTTAAATCTATTTAAATTTGAATAGAAAGGATGAATGAAAATGAAAAAGTGTTTATTATGTTTGGTTACTTTATTATTAACGTTAGGTGTTTTTACAGCGTGTCAAACTTCTTCATCGGATGATAGCCAATCAAAAGCAAGAACGGTTGAGGAAATTAAACAAAGTGGCAAAATTGTCATTGGCGTATTTAGTGATAAAAAACCATTTGGGTACGTTGATTCTAACGGAGATTATCAAGGCTATGATGTTTATTTTGGTAATCGTATCGCCAAAGACCTTGGGGTAGAAGTTGAGTATGTACCAGTTGAAGCAGCGAGTCGTGTAGAGTATTTAGTTTCTAATAAAGTCGATATTATTTTAGCGAACTTTACAGTGACTGAAGAGCGAAAAGAAAAAGTAGATTTTACGCTTCCTTATATGAAAGTGGCTCTTGGTGTCGTTTCACCTGATAAGGCTTTAATTACAGATGTAGAAGATTTAAAAGGTAAAACGTTAATAGTATGTAAGGGAACAACAGCAGAGACATTTTTTACAGAAAATTATCCAGAAGTTAACTTGTTAAAATTTGATCAATACACCGAAGCTTATAATGCGTTATTAGATGGTCGTGGAGATGCGCTTTCTACGGATAATACAGAAGTATTAGCATGGGCCATTGAAAATGAGGGGTTTAGTGTTGGAATTGAATCATTAGGAAATATTGATACAATTGCAGCAGCAGTTCAAAAAGGGAATCAAGATTTATTAGATTGGTTAAATAATGAAATTGTTGAACTCGGAAAAGAAAACTTCTTCCATGCCGATTATGAAGAAACATTAGCTCCAGTTTATGGGGAAGCAGCAGATGCGGATAATATTGTTGTAGAAAGCGGAGTTGTACAATAAAATTTTTTGTGAATAAGAAATGAGAATATTTATTTGATAACTTAGATAGTTATGGAAGAATTAGACTAGTCATTTTGAATGTGGTTGTCAATAAAATAAAAAACTGCTCAATTAAGAGCAGTTTTTTATTTTTCAGAAAAAGTAGCTGCGAATTCTTGTATAACATTGTGAACCTCATCGACATGGTTAGGTTTAATCAACATCGTAATTTTAGGAATGAATTCTCCAATATCAGCATGAGTAAATGTACCAGCTTCTTGTTTTTTGAAGTTTTCATTAATAAGTGCTTGTGCTTCATCTACTTTTCCATCTTGAACTCTTTTAAGGATATAATTTAAGAATTGCTCTTGTTTATTATTCATTGTTTGACCTCCTATCAAATATAGTATGTACGTTTGTTGCGAGAGTATTAAGCGATAGATGTAATTAAGGGGAACGATTTTAAATGATGACAAGCTTTCTTTATTTTTAGTGAGATGAACTATCAGGTTTATTTTTTCTTGATTGACAATGCAAACAAAAGGTGTTAATCTAAATTATATAGTATTAAAAACTAAGTTGATTAGAAATATTAACTTTTATATATGGAGGGCTTAGTATGATTAAGATTGTGGCGGATTCATCAACGCTTTATTCAAGAGAAGAGGCAAAACAAAATCATTTAGATATTAGACCACTATCGGTAACGATTAATAATAAAAGCTATAAAGAATTAGAGGAATTAACAACTGAAGGCTTAGTAGAAATGATTAATGAGGGGTATTTTCCAAGTTCATCTCAACCTTCAATTGGAGATGTCGTAGAGATGTATGAAAAATATCCTAATGAGGAGATTATTAATATTTCATTAGCGGATGGATTATCGGGAACGTATCAATCAGCATGTATGGCAAAGTCAATGGTAGATCATGAAGAAAATATTACAGTTATCAATTCGAAGACGCTTTGTGGGCCACATCGTTATCTTGTAGATGTTGCTGTGAAATTAGTTGAAGCGGGTAAGACGAAGTCTGAAGTAGTAAGCGAAATTGAATCGCTAATAGAAACTTCTACTTCTTTCCTGATTCCGAAAGATTTTGATTATTTAGTTCGTGGTGGACGTTTATCACCATTGGTTGGTCGCATTGGTGGTTTAGTAAAGTTAGTACCGGTCATGACATTATCTGAGGATAGTACACGTTTAGAGAAGTTTGCGACGAAACGTACATTCAAAAAAGCAATTCAAGCGATTTGTGATGATTTAATAGCGAAAGGCGTAAATGATGAATATAAGATTTATATTTCACATGCATGTGATGAAGAGTTGGCAATGGAGACAAAAGATATTATAATTAAAAATATAGAAAGTATTGAGACTGAGGTAATGCTGCTGACACCCGTTTTTACAGCACAAGGTGGTCCAGGATGTATTGCAGTTCAGGCTATTAAAAAACATGATATTTTAAAATAGAAAGTTAGGAAGAACTATGGATCATAAAGAAATGTTAGAGTTTCATTGCCCAAGATTTGATGAATTGCCAACGATTCCTTTGTACAAGGATCAGGTTATTTCGTATGTCGAAGATGTACTGAAACCATTAAATTTAAATCCAGAGGAAAAGTTATTAACACCAACAATGTTAAATAATTACGTCAAACAAAAGGTTGTATCTCCACCAGTCGGTCGTCGTTACACTGAAAAGCATTTAGCGTATTTGATTGTCGTTTGTTTATTTAAACAAGTTTATAGTTTAACAGAAGTTTGTGAAATGATTAAAATTCAGATGAATTTATATCCAACAAAGGAGGCTTATGACTTCTTCTGTGTTGAATTAGAGAAAGCCTTACAGTTTGTTTTTATTAATCGTGAATCCATTGAACCAAACTCAGCAAAGAATATTACATTTGAAACAGAAGTTTTACGCTCTGCTGTCATGTCTATTGCACATAAGTTATTTATTCAAAAATATTTACTCGATAAGAAAGAAGCAATACCTTCAAAAAAAAGCAAATAAAAGAAAATCTTCTTCTTATGAAGAATTAGTACTCGATCGATTTTTAGAACCAGATGTTAAAAAAATAAGAAAACTCCTACTAATTAGTCTCAGTAGGAGTTTTTTTGTAGAGTTATTTGACGCTCTTAACTTCATATTCTTGGAATCGATATTTTTGTCCGGTTGGATTTACTTTTCCTTCAGGAACCTCTTCAACAAACATGCCATAAGGTCGTACGAAAAGGCCGCATTCACCGTATAGGGCTCGATAAAGAACCATGGTTTCTTGCGTTTCTGAATGTTTGACGAAATCCTCAACTAAATATAAATCACCTTTAAAGTGTCTAAAGATTTTTCCTTTTGAATTTGTAATATCTCTCACATTAAAACCTCCTTGCTTCAATTATCTTCTTTATTATATAGCTTTTTTTCTTGTTCATGTTTAAATTTGTATTAGTGTCCCTATAATTGATATAATAGGAGATGTTTTAGGAGGATATTTTTTTTATGAAATTAAAATTAAGTGATTCATTGATTGAACGTATAGCAAGGTTTGACTCAATTTTTTATAACGGGAACATCTTGCATGATTCTGGAGCTGTTAAGACAATTAATTTTTTAAAAACTCAAAATTCCGATGCTCCTTATGAAATTTGTTCCATTGTTCATGACTTTACTGGAAGAGAGTATCATGCCGAAGCTGATTTCGATACTAAAGGAAACATTCAAAGTATCGGTTGTGACTGTCCAGCATCACATCACTATCAATCATGTTGTATACATGTTGTAGCAATGCTATTTCAAGCACAATATGAACAAAAAAGTCGTCGTATTTCTTGGGAGGATGCTATAGTATTTTATCAAAGAAATACGATTAATCAATTGTTAGATCAATATGAAGATTCATTAGTTCAAGAGGTGAGAATGAATTTAGAAGATACATCCACCGTATCTTTAATTCCTAAGTTAAGATTTGAAGGTGAGGTAACAAAATTAGAGTTATCGATCGGAACAAAACGATTTTATGTTATTAAAGATTTGTTTGATTTTATTAATCGAATAGATACACAATCAGAATTTATTTATGGAAAAGAATTAACTTTTAATCATGATATTCGTCGTTTTGATGAGCAATCATTAAAAATTCTAAATTTTGTGAAATCGATAGTAAAGGACCGACAGTTTATTACACAGCAGTATCGATTACCAAACTCGGAACGTCGTAGTTTATTGCTAAGTTCTATGAAATTGCGTGAATTACATGATTTATTACTTAATACGAAGTTAAATTGTTATGTTGAAAAAGACGAATGGAAATCTATCTTAATGACTAATCAAAGACCAAATATTCAATTGAAGATTGAACAAGCTAAGAATAAAGGACTACTTCTTACACAAACAAAAGGAAAAATGTTAATACGTGGTAGAGGAAAGGATTATTTCCTTTTGACACAGGATAGCTTATGGTTTATGGATGAAGAGTTTATTAATTATATCTTCCCAATTTTAAAAGAAATTATTGTAATGAGTGGCTACTTATATATTTCAAGTGAACAAATTCCTCACTTCTTATCTGTTATTTATCCACGTATTGCCGCATTTGTTACTGATGATAGCATTAATTATTTACAAGGTAAATATGAGATGCCACAACTTGATAGTAAAGTATATTTAGATTTAAATGATGATTTAGCGGTTGAGGCAAAAGTAGAATATGGTTATAATGGCCATTTGTATAATCCACTTACTGACGAGTTACCATCAACTATTGTTCGTGATAAAGTGAAAGAAGTGCAACTTATGAATGTGTTTGAAACTTATGATTTCAAGATTGATAAAGATAAGATGGTGCTTAATGATGATCATCAAATTTATCAGTTTATGAATCAAGGCGTTCCGGCCTTAATTGCACAGCATGAAGTAAATGCGACGGAACGTTTTAAAGGGATGAGCCCAAAACAAGTGAATAAGAAAGTATCAGTCGGGGTACGTTTACAAAGTGATTTAATGACTTTTAAATTAGAAGATTTAGCATTTGATGTGTCCGAGTATCAAGAGGTGTTGGCACAGTATCAATTAAAAAAGAAATATTATCGTTTAAAAGATGGAAGCTTTTTAGAGTTAGATTCTGAGTATATGCAATCGTTTTTTAATTTAGTAGAGGATTTAGAATTAACCGAAGAAGACTTACAACAAGATGAAATTCAACTCTCGAAATATCGTGCACTTTATTTAGAACGAATGCTTGAAAAAAATGAAGTTAAATCTAAGAAAAATAAGGCCTTTCGTCAATTAGTTAATGATTTTGAACAAATTGATGAAATGGAATATGAACTGCCACAAAATTTACAAGCGACGTTACGTCCATATCAGGAAACAGGTTATCGTTGGTTAAGAACGTTATCTGATTATGGAATGGGTGGAATTTTAGCTGATGATATGGGGCTTGGGAAGACGCTACAAGTGATTGCTTTATTGTGTGCAGAGTACGAGCGAGAAGTTGATAAACCAAGCCTTATTGTTACTCCGAGTTCACTGGTCTTCAACTGGCAAGCAGAGTTTGAACGTTTTGCCCCACATTTACGTGTGTTGACGATGACAGGAACAGTGAGTGAGCGCAGCAAGAAATTGAGTACTTTAAACAATTATGATGTGATTTTGACGTCATACGATTTGCTGCGTCGTGATATTAAGGAATATGAGGCAGCATTTAAATATGTGATTTTAGATGAGGCGCATTATATTAAAAATCAGGCGACACAAAATGCGAAGGCGGTAAAAAAACTGAACGGTGAGATCCGTTTTGCCTTAACAGGAACACCGCTTGAGAATTCAATTGCAGATGTATGGTCAATTTTTGATTTTATTTTGCCAGGATATTTATTGAGTTATGCGAAGTTTAAAAAGCAGTACGAGAATCCGATTATTAAAGATAAAGATGAAAAGTTACTTGCGCGTGTTCATCAGTTAGTAGCACCATTTATTTTACGCCGCTTGAAAAAAGATGTCTTAACGGAATTACCAGATAAGGTAGAATCAGTTGTTTACTGTGAGTTAGACAAGGCACAACGTAAGTTATATGAAGCAACACTTATCAGTATGAATAAAGAACTTCAAGCTGAACTTGGAGAAGGGAATGAAGGGCAAAGTCGTATGAAGATGTTAGCAATGTTAACACGTCTTCGCCAGCTCTGTTGTCATCCTGCACTTTATTTGGAAAACTATAAAGATGAAAGTGCAAAGTTAAATTTATGTTTAGAATTAATTCAGGAATGTAAAGACAGTGGACACCGTATGTTGTTATTCTCACAATTTACATCAATGTTTGATTTAATCGCACCAAAGCTTGATGAGTTAGGTATTTCTTATTTTACGTTAACAGGTGAAACAAAATCGGAACAACGTGTTGCCTTAGCAAACCGCTTTAATGAAGGTGAAGCTGATGTGTTCTTGATTTCATTAAAAGCAGGTGGAACGGGATTGAATTTAACAGGAGCGGATGTCGTGATTCATTATGATCCATGGTGGAATATGAGTGCACAAAATCAGGCGACGGATCGTGCATACCGAATGGGACAACAAAATAAAGTTCAGGTTTATAAGTTAATCGCAAAAGATACAATCGAAGAAAAAATTGAAAAACTTCAACAAAGAAAATTAGAATTATCAGATTCTCTTGTTAAAGAAGGCGAAACATTCATTACCCATCTTTCAATGGATGATATTCAAGAACTATTTGAATCTTAATATGAAAGCTTAAAGGAAATATACGTTTATTTGTGTATATCCTTTAAGCCTTTTTTATGTAAAAAAAGCCCATCATATAATGGGCTTAAATTAATTCGTCTAATTTTTCAATCAGTTTTCCAATTACTTCAACATAATCAGTAACAATACGATGAGCAATTTCATTAGCAATCTGTTCGCTGTATAAATGGGACGTTGCATTTCGATCTTCTAATAAGTTAATCCATATTTTATCATTATCAATCAAATGGTTCGCGTAAGCTTTTTTGTAAATCATTCTTGGAAATGAATTTTCCATTGTAATACCAGAATATTTAAAAAATTCTTGAAGGGTTTTGTGTGTTAATTCATATGTGAATTCAAAGCGCTGAATCAAACTATCTCGAATGATTTCATTTTTTCCATCATATAGATTTGCAACCTCAACTAGTCTTTGATAGGCTTTTTTTAAATTAGTAAATTTATATTGAATTTTTCTCATAAATTACGATTCCTTCTCTATTAATTTGTTCTAAAAAATAATCTTCTGTTAATTCAGTAATATGTGTTATATCGTATTCAAGCAATGTCGTCGTCATAAGTTCTATTTCTTCAATAAACGTGGAGATAGATCCTTTGGCATAGACAGCTAAATCAATATCACTTCTCTCACTATTATCTCCTCTAGCTCGTGAACCAAATAATAATATTTTTTGGATTTCTGGGTGATGAGTCGCAATCTGTCCGATTTCTTTTAGTATTTGCTTATCTAGATTCATTAATATCACCTCTAATATGGGAAAAGTCAAAAGTTAATTATGTCATATTCATATTGTAACATAAGTGTAAAAAATAACGACAGATAATCATTGAGTATTTCATGTTTTATGGAAAGATATTGGAGTAATGAGATTTATTACATCAACTTGAAGTATACAATAAGAGTGAAATTCAAGTGTAAAGTTAGAAGTGATTCCTTTTAAAATAGTATTTTACTATATGAAATATAAAGCTAAAATGGAGGGGGTAATGAAAAAGTATGATTCTGATTGCAAGGTGATTACTAATGGTTGAAGTGGAATGAATTCTACTCAATTAAGAAGTTACTTATCGGAATTAGTTGAGGTAGATGATGATGTGGTGTTACTGATGATTGGTACAAATAATCGAAAGCTTTTTAATGAAATGGAGATTTTGTTTCATGATTTAGTAGCTATTATTAATCAGTTAAAAAATATAATAAAGAAGTTATTTTATTGCTGACAAATTCAGTTACCACATTAGACGATAGTTATGAGAATCGTTTGTTTAAACAGGCTGATGTAAACGAGGTTTTGAAGTGTTAATGGCAGAAGGAGATGGTTTGCATCCAACTGATAAGGTGTATGAATTGATGTTTAAGTATCGAGTCAAACGTTTGGAATTATAAAAGGAGAGAGTGATTATGGGATACATAATGGATTTAAGACAATTAGTTGGTTCACAACCCATTGTGATGGGGGGAGCTAATGTAATTTTATTAGATGAGAATGAGCGTCTTTTGCTTAAGCTAAGACACGACAATAATTGTTGGAGATTGCCTGGTGGAACTTTAGAACTTCTGGAAGTTTAGAAGAAGTCGCGAAGCGAGAATTATATGAAGAGAGTGGGTTCATTGCTAAAAGATTAACTTTGTTTAATATATTTTCAGGTGAGGAGTTTTATTACGGATATCCAAATGGGGATGAAGTATATAAATTTCATCGCGACTTATAGTTGCACTGATTATCGAGGAAACTTGAAAAAAGATGCGGCAGAAGCAAAGGATTTAAAATTCTTCTCTTTAGATGACTTACAAGAGAATATTAATCCTCCGGAAGTAGTAATTATTAAAGCTTTTTTAGAGTCAGATTTAATATAATCTATTGATTAAAAATCAATTAATATCCGTTATAATAGAGGCAAAGGTTATATTTGATTTTTAAGGAGGTTTAAGATGAGTAGAGGTTTATTGGATCCTAAAGTTGATTTTGTATTTAAAAATATCTTTGGTTCACATAAGCACCCTAAAGTATTAATTTCATTTTTAAATGCAGTCTTAAAACCAGTGAATAAAATTACTCGAGTAGAAGTTCAAGGGACAGATTTAGAAAAATAATTTTTAGAGGATAAATATTCTCGATTAGATGTTGAAGCAACAACAAGTAATCAGGAGATTATCAATATTGAAATTCAGTTGAAGAATGAATATAACATGATTAAGAGGAGCCTCTACTATTTAAGTAAGATGTATGAAGAGCAGTTAAGTAATGGAGAAGATTATTCTCAATTAAATAGAACGATTTGTATTAATATTTTGAATTTTAAATATTTAAGATCAGAGAAGTTTCATACTGCTTATCGTTTTAAAGAGTTAGAAACGCATGAGGAGTTAACAGATGTTATGGAAGTTCATTTTATAGAGATTCCTAAACTTCCGAAAAATAGTGATGCTAAGGATATGTTAGTCGCTTGGACTGAGTTTTTAATCGATCCTGAAAGTGAGGCTGTACGTCGATTAGAGATGAGTATTGAGGAAATCCGGGAAGCAAAGGATGAACTTATCCGTATGAATAGTAATAGGGAGGAACGTTTATTATATGAAATGCGTTCTAAAATTTTACAAGATAACATAAGTGTTTTGAATGAGGCAGAGTGTAAAGGTGAGCAAAATAAAGCTTTTGAAATAGCAAGAAATTTATTAAAGTCTCTAGATAATGAAACGATTTGTAAAATGACGGGACTCTCGTCTGAGGTCATTGATAATTTAAGAAAAGAATAGATGAAAAAAATCCCCTGACCTAAATAGTTGGTAGGGGATTTTTTTGTTTTAAATTAAGCACGAGAAGCGTAAATTTCTTTTTCTGCATCGATGAAGACTTGTGCAATGACTTCATATGTTTTTGCCCATGCATCGATAATTTCATCTGTAGCAGCCTCACCTAAAACTTGTTTGATAGCCTCTAATAAATGCTTTCCTACGATTGGGTAGTGTTCTTCTTTTACTCCACAGTCGCAGTGACGAATGGCAATACGTTGTACAACGGGCATAATAGCGCCTAAGTTATCAACGTTTTGTGCAGCTGCTAAAACTGTCATAGCTAATGCTTTTGGTTGTTCCCCTGATTTTTGTTTACTCATATCAAATAAAGGTGCTACTTCTGGATTTTGTTCAAACATATTTTTGTAGAATGTTGTGGTAATATCTAAACCGTGCGCTTTTAATGCAGGGACAGTACTTTTAATGATATCAATTGTATGTTGATCTAACATATAAATCTCTCCTTATTCATTGTTTTTCTTACTGACAGTGATAGAATAACATACAGAAATTAAATGTGCAAATAAAATGCACATTTAAGATGATGAAGGATTTTTAAGTCTTGTTTTCATTCAAGTGAAGACAGTTTCTGTTGTATAATTGAAACAAAGGTGGTGTTTAATATGCAATTATCAAAGTTTAGTGATTATAGTTTTCGAGCGCTCATTTATTTAGCTCATCATAGTGATGAATTATGTACCGTTGATGAGTTAGCAAAGGCATTAAATACATCAGAGCATCATATGAAAAAAGTTATCCATCATCTTGGAAAAACGGATTATATTATTTCAATTAAAGGTCGTGTTGGTGGATTAAAGCTCGGGTTAAAACCAAGTGAAATTAATCTAGGTGATCTTTTAAAGGTGACGGAAGATAATATGAACATTGTCGAATGTTTCAGTAAACCAGAGAGTTGTCCTTTAATGTCATCAGGATGTAAATTAAAGCACATTTCTTCTCAAGCCCTCAATCAATTTATAAAAGAATTTTCAAAGTATACATTAGCCGATTTACTATAAAAAAGTGCTCCATTAACCAGACAGGTCTAATGGAGTTTTTTTGCATATATGGGCCATGAATTTTGTATAATTTAGAGAATATACAGACTGGGGTGAAGAGGATGTATAAGAAGTATGTTCGCTTAAAGTTAAACGAAAGTAAAAAAACGATTTGTCGGATACGATATGATGAGTACGGAAGTCAGGTTGAAGTTAAATTGTTTAGTGAAGAAGAAGTACTAGATTTATCAGGATACCGAGTTAAGGTTTGTGCGAATCAGACGAATGGGAAAAGTGTTTTTAATAGATGTGAAGTTGTTTCAAATAAAGTAGGAAGTGTGTCTTTAAATTTAACTAATTATTTAAGTGATTTTGATGTACGTATACCATGTGAAATAATGGTGTATGGGCCTGACGAGGAGTGTTTAGGCACAGCTTCTTTTTACTTGGTTGTTCCCCATCCATTGGCGCTAGGTGATCAAGAGATGAGGGCGACTGATGTGAAGAAATCGACGTTATCACCAAAGATAAGAATGATTGCACATCGAGGTCTAAGTTCATTAGCACCAGAAAATACGTTGCTAGCTTATGAGTTAGCAGGGAAATATGGTTACTATGGGGCGGAATGTGATATTCATGAAACAAAAGATGGGGAGTTTGTGTTACTGCATGATGACACATTAGAACGAATGACAAATGGAAGTGGAAAACCGGAACATTATTCATTGGATGAGTTAAAAGAACTTATTATAAATGGTGGGAATCAGGTGAAAAAGTATCCTCATCTAAGGATTCCAACGCTTGAGGAGTATTTAGCAGTCTGTAAAAAATGGGGATTAGTACCGGTGATTGAGATAAAAGAAATTGAACCGAAGAGTGTGGCTCGATTGTTAGAGGTTGTTGCTCAGTGGGGAAGCCTTCAATATGTGGTGATTATTTCTTTTTCAAAAGAGATTGTAACAGAGGTTCGAAAATTAAATCATCAAGTAAATATTCAGTGGTTAGCAGAGATGACCATAGAAAATATTGATTATTGTGCGAGATATGACATGGATATTGACTGTTATAAAAAGCAAGTTTCAAAAGAAATGGTCGATTATGCACATAGTAAGGGAGTACTCGTGAATACTTGGACGGTTGATCATGGGGAAGAGATGCAAAACTTAGTGGATATGGGGGTTGATTGCATTAGTACGAATGTTTTGCTTTATAATCAAGCGTTACAAAGTAGCGGAAAAGTAAAAAGTTATTTATTTGATCATCGTGTAAATTATGTGACGTGTATTCATTCATCCATTGATAATCAAGGTGAAAATGAATGGATGTGGAGAGAGACGGGGAGAATTTTAGAGATTCGGGGAAATCATGAAGCTAAGAAGATGTTACAAATTAAGTTGCCAGGGTTAAATGTTGGTGATGTTGTGAGTATCTCGTTTTTCTATCGAAATATTTCAGGCGATGAAGTTCGAGCAGGACTTGAATATATTGAGATGGATGAGGCTTCGACGATTGAGCGAAGTATTAAAACAAAGGCTATTAATGATTGGGGATATGTTGATTGCCAGTTTATCGTGATGAATCAAGTGAGTGGGAATAAAGACTATTATAATGTCTTGATAGGATCCTGGAGTATGAGTAACTCCCATTTCATGCTCCGAGACGTTCGTATTAAAATAGAATATATGTAGTCAAGCTATAAAGGAGCCTTCAGAATTGAAAGCTCCTTTTTTGGTGTATTTAATGTTTTTATACATTAATTTACAACTTGTTTCTTGACATTGATGAAAATGCTATTATAATAGACTCGGCACAATAAATGATTTTTCGACAAAACGTGAGAATTTGACTCGAGAGGATAAATGAAGTACCTCATTTTTGTACTACCATGTGTAGATTTAAAAAGCAACAGAAATGGTCAATCAACGAGGAAAAATCGCATGATGAGTATTAAGAGGAAAGCAATTTAAATAGTGATTGCTTTCAATATTTTAAAATGAGGTGAAAGAGATGTCATGGTTAGTTGAAATCCTTCAATCATATCCAGAACTAGCATTATTTTTAACACTAGCCATCGGATATGCGATTGGAAAGATTCAAATAGGTTCATTTAAGATTGGAACAGTACCGGGTGTATTAGTAACAGGTGTATTAGTCGGTCAGTTAGGAATTACAGTCGATAATACGGTTAAAGCTGTTTTCTTCTTATTATTTTTATTTGCATTAGGATATAATGCAGGTCCTCAATTCTTTAAGGGATTGAAAAAAGAAGGAATTCCACAGATGATTTTTGCTGTTATCGTTTGTGTGATAGGTTTAATTTCAGCCATCCTTGTTGGGAAACTGATGGGGTTCAATGCAGGACAAGCTGGAGGACTTGCAGCTGGTGCTTTAACGCAATCTTCTGTTATTGGCGTGGCCCAAGATGCTATTTCTAAGATGGATATTTCAAATCAAAAACAGATGATGGACTTTGTGCCAGTTGGATATGCTGTTACTTATATTTTTGGGACGCTTGGATGTACCTTTATTTTAACGACATTCGGACCAAAGATTTTAGGTGTTGATTTAGAAAAAGAATGTTTAGAACTAGATCAACAAGCGAAAGAATCATTTGAAGATGAGTTCGTTAGTTCACATGCAAGTGATGTTTTATATCGTATGTATAAAGTCAATGATGAATATGCAGGGAAAACTGTTTCTGAGATTGAAGCACAGTTATCACAAAAAAATATTCGATGCTTTATTGTTAAGATTAAACGTGATAATCAGGTGTTTAAAGCTAATACAAGCACTCTTATTCATACAAATGATTGTCTTGCGATCGCGTTTAAAGAGAAGGATGTACAACACATTAAATTTCTTGATTTAGGAGAAGAAATTTATGATCATCAATTAGTTAATTTTAGAACAGAATCGTTAGATGTATGTGTGAAAAATCAAGCGATTATCGGAAGATCTATTCAAGAAATCCAAGACAATGATTTAACACGAGGAGTTATTATTTCTAAACTTAAGCGTGCAGGTGAAGAGGTTGCTTATACGCTAGAGACGAAGCTTGATAAACATGATGTCTTAACGTTAGCAGGACCTGTTGATGATGTTGAAGGATTAGTTTCTCGTATCGGGAAGCCTGTTCGTCAATCAGATGAAACAGATATGACGTTTGTTGGTCTTGGAATTTTATTCGGTGGATTAATCGGTGTTCCATCTTTAATGATTGGTAAGATTGGTATTACGTTATCAACAAGTGGTGGAGCGTTGATTATGGGACTAATCTTTGGATACCTTCATTCCCGTCGTCCAACGATTGGCCGTATCCCATCGGGTGCCACTTGGTTCTTAAGTAACGTTGGTTTAGCTGCCTTTGTTGCAGTGGTTGGAATTAATGCAGGACCAGGATTTGTGGATGGATTACAAAGTTCGGGATTGAGTTTCTTCTTAGCTGGAATGATGGTAACAGCTATTTCCACTTTCTCAGGAATTTTCCTTGGCAAGTATGTATTTAAATTTTCAGCTCCCGTTATATTAGGGGCAACAGCTGGGGCTTTAACAACAACAGCTGCTGTCGGTGGACTTTGTGAAAAAGCAAAAAGTAATGCGCCTGTTCTAGGATACACAATCCCATATACAGTAGGAAATATTTTATTAACCGTTTGGGGATCATTAATCGTGATGTTTTTCTCTTAACATAATAACAAAGCCTTAGATTGGAAGTCATTTGACTTCTCATCTAAGGCTTTTTCTATTATAATTTATCTAAATTTAAATACTGATTTAGTGTAGCTCTAAAGTTAAGTAGCAAAGCTTTTAGCTATCTTACCTGTGGTGGGAGAATATCAAGGTTGTTGATTGATAGTTGTAGATCAAATTATATTAAATACTTTTTTCATTTCAACGGTATAAATATGTCTCATTAGATTTCTCATTTTAAAATAGATGACTAGTTAATAACATTGAATGGTATTTTTAAGTAGGGGAGAGAGAAAATAAAGAAATCAAATTTATTATATTTTAGGGATATATGAACGAGGACCACCCTGCGTAGCTGGTTTCCTCAATTAATGGGGTGAATACAAAGTACAAATAAATTACCCTAGCAATTATAGATAAGATTGTCATAGACAATCGCTATGTGACCCAGTTGAGGAAAGCTAAGGTATCGTCTTTGACGATTTGCTTAGCGCAGGGAACACGATATTTAAGAAGTTTAAAAGTTATTAATCAAGGTATTGAATCTTAGGGTTTAATGCCTTTTTCTTTTTGAAAATACCGAATTTAATTTTCACAAAGGGGTGTTTTTCATTTTTCAAACTGGATTTTTCACACATATATATACAATTTTTTACATAAATGGTGTAAAAATGTATAAAATTTTGATATAATGACGGTAGTTATCAAGGTTATTTTCATATATAACGCAAATATGGTGCGTAAGTTTCTACCCGATTTCCGTAAAAAATCGGACTATGAGAAGAGATAGAACAGAGATTATTCGCTCTATCGCAAGGAGGTAACTACATGAAGAAAAATTCAGCTTATATATTAATGGTTCCAGGATTTGTACTATTACTATTATTTTTAATGTTGCCATTATGTTCAACATTGTGGCCAACAGTTTTTAATAATGGATTTTCTCTAAATCAATATATCGCATTTTTTAAGGATGAATATTATTTAGAGATTTTCTATCGTACGCTGAAAATCTCCTTGATTGCTACCTTGGTGTGTACAGTATTTGGAGTACCGACCGCCTATTTTATTTCACGTTGTTCAACAAAATGGAAAGGTTTATTAATTGCTATTTCGATTTTCCCATTATTAACGAATTCAGTTGTTCGTAGTTTTGCTTGGATTAATATCTTAGGTAAAAACGGGATTATCAACAATGCATTAATGAGCATGGGGTTAATTGAACAACCATTAAGTATGTTGTATACCGAATTTGCTGTCTTAGTCGGAACCATCTATTTATTCCTACCAATTATGATTATTACATTAGTTGGAGTTATGGATAATATCGATAACGATATGATGGAAGCCGCGGAGAGTTTAGGAGCTAATCGAATAACCGCCTTTATGAAAGTTGTGTTACCGATGAGTATTCCAGGAATGATTACGGGGGCAGTTCTTGTGTTTACAGGATCTTTAACAGCATACACAACTCCACAGCTTTTAGGTGGAAACAAAGCATTAGTTTTACCAACTTTAATCTATCAACGTTCAATGACATTGAATGATTGGACGGGAGCAAGTGTTATCGCAGCCATCATGATTGTGACAACATTAATTGTTATGAAGGGATTAAACTTCGTAGCAGCCAAAGTAGATAAGCGAGGTGAACTTGATGCGTAAACATAAAATGTTAACATTTATTTCAATGTTCGTTTTTGCTTTTTTATTCTTCCCATTAGTTATTATTACTGTAACTGCGTTTGGGACAGAAAATACTATCTCATTCCCAATTAAAGGGTTCACCTTTGACTGGTTTGTTAAAGCATTAACGTCAAAAACATTTATAGATTCTTTCTATTTAAGTTTTAAATTAGCATTTATATCAACTTTAATTGCGTTAGTCATTGGGATTCCAGCAGCTTATGGAATGTCACGTTACTCAGTTACAGGGAAGAAATTATTAAAAAGTTTCTTCTTATCCCCAACAATTGTTCCTGGGATTGTAATCGGATATGCTTTATTTCAATTCCTTGTAATTAAATTACAAATTCCAGTCTTCCAAGGATTATTATTAGGACACTTCTTAGTTGTATTGCCTTATATTATTCGTATTGTTGGTGCTTCACTTGAGCAATTTGATTTCTCGATTGAAGAAGTAGCGTGGAGTTTAGGATGTAATAAAATTCAGACATTCTTTAAGATTGTTTTACCAAACATCTCTAGCGGAATTATTTCAAGTTTCTTGTTAGCATTCATTAATTCATTTAATAATATTCCGGTTTCAATGTTCTTAACAGGTCCAGGGGTGACAACGTTACCAACGGCGTTAATGAATTATATTGAGTATTATTATGATCCAACGGTGTCAGCTGTTTCGGTCTTATTAATGGTGGCAACAATTGTAATCATGTTTATCGTGGAAAAAACACTTGGAATTAATTCATTAGCAAAATAGGAGGATACACCATGGCATTCGTAGAATTAAATGATATTCGTGTAACTTATGATGGAAAAAATGATATTTTAAAAGGTTTAAATTTACAGATGCGTGAAGGTGAGTTAGTGTCATTACTTGGTCCAAGTGGATGTGGTAAGACAACTACTTTACGCGTGATTGCAGGTTTTATTGATATAGCAGATGGAGACTTCTTAGTTGATGGTGATAACTTTACTAAGATTCCAGTTCATAAACGTAACTTTGGGTTAGTTTTCCAAAGCTATGCTTTATTCCCACATTTAACTGTAAAAGACAACGTCGCTTTTGGATTAAAGCTGCGTAAAGTGGACAAAAAACAAATCGAGGAAAAAGTCAATCATATGTTAGAAGTCTGTGGATTATTAGAGTATAAAGATCGTTTACCAAAACAATTATCAGGTGGTCAACGTCAACGTGTTGCATTAGCACGTGCTTTAGTCATCGAACCTAAATTATTATTACTTGATGAACCATTAAGTAACTTAGATGCAAAACTTCGTATTCAAATGCGTGTTGAAATTAAACGAATTCAAAAAGCATTGGGAATTACAACTGTCTTTGTTACTCATGATCAAGAAGAATGTTTCGCTATTTCAGACCGTGTAGCTGTTATGAATAAAGGGGTTATTGAGCAATACGATACACCTGAGAATATTTATGCTAGACCAAAAACTGAGTTCGTCGCTCGTTTTATCGGATTTGAAAACTTTATTCCAATGAAGCATAAAGAAGGCAACACATTCTTAAGTGAGGAATTAACATTTACGGTAACAGAATTACCAGAACCGGAAGCGACACTTGGAACAATTCGCCCAGATGATATTGAGATTGTTAAAGAAGCAAAGGAAAACTGTGTGAGTGGAAAGGTTCAAGTTCGCACATTCCTAGGTAAGAGTTATCAGTATGAAGTTGAAACAAAGTTAGGGAAAATTGTTGTAAATCATGATGGAGCAGATGTATATGAGATTAATGATGAATTAACAGTACATCTTCCAGCAAACAAAATCGTTTTAGTTTAAGCAAGTATAAAGGAGAATGAGAAGTATGAAGAAGACATGGAAATTAGCATTAGGTGCCGCAATGGCATTAACACTTGTAACAGGATGTTCAGCAACGGAAGATTCAGGGAAACAACAATTAGTCGTTTCAACTTGGGGATTAAGTCAAGATGTATGGGAACAAGAAGTTAAAATCCCATTTGAAGAAAAATACGATGTTGAATTAGTTTTAGATACAGGTGGAACAAACGATCGTTATACAAAATTAGCTAACAATCCAAACTCTACAGTTGACATAATTGAATTATCACAAGCAACTGCAGCAAATGGATATGAAGCGGGATTATTTGAAGAATTAGATTATTCAAAAATTCCAAATGCTAGTGAGTTAATTGAACCAGCAGCTGAATTAGCTGAGAACGGTTTTGGTGCTGCTTATACAGTAAACAGTATTGGAATTATCTACAATCCGGAAGCTGTTGGATTTGAAATCAACGATTGGTCAGATTTATGGAATGAAGAATTACAAGGAAAAATCTCAATCCCAGATATCTCAACAACGTTTGGACCAGCAATGGTTTATGTAGCAAATGATGTTGTAGGTGGAGATATTGAAGCCGATCAAGGTGAAGCTGCATTCAAAGCATTAGAAGAGTTAAAGCCAAACATTGTTAAAACTTATTCTAAATCAAGTGATTTAGCAAATATGTTTGCATCAGGTGAAATTGCAGTAGCGGTTGTTGGAGATTTCGGAATCCCTACAATTGAGCAAGCACAACCAAATGTTAAATTCGTCGTACCAGCATCAGGAACTTACGTAAACTTCAATACGATTGATATTAATAAAAATTCTCAAAATAAAGAGTTAGCTTACGAATATGTAAACTGGCGTTTAAGCCAAGAATTACAAAGTGCAACAGCAGTTAGCTTAAATGAAGCACCAACTAACAAAGATGTTGTTTTAGATGAAGAAACAGCACAAAATAAAACTTATGGTGAAGTAGCTGACAATGCTAAAGTGATCAACTATTCATTTGTTAATCCATTATTAAATAACTGGGTTGATCAATGGAACCGTATTGTTAATCGTTAATTAGGGCGGAGAATTCAATATGGATATGATCATAAAAAATATTTCAGTTTATCAAACATTTACACAACAATTTGAAATGAAAGATGTATTAATTGAGAATGGCCGTTTTTCTAGGATTGCTGATGAGCTATCAATCACTCATGAAGAGGTGATGGATGGAACAGGGAAATGGATGATACCAGGTCTAATTGATATACATATGCATATTGAAAGTTCTATGACGTTACCTTCACGTTTCTCTCAAGCCGTTTTACCTCATGGGGTTACAACCGTTGTGGCTGACCCTCATGAGATTGCAAACGTGTTTGGATTAGAAGGCATTCAATCATTTTTATCCAATGCAACTGCATTGGATATTTTTTATGGAATTCCTTCTTCAGTTCCGTCAACTTCACCTCAGTTAGAAACAACAGGTGGCTTCATTGGAGTGGAAGAAGTAAAGGAACTGCTTCAACACTCAGCTATTTTATGTCTTGGTGAAGTCATGAACTTTCAAGATTTATGTAAAAAAGAAACATCAACGATTAAAGAGATTATTAAAGTCTGTCAAGCGCTTAGACCATCTTTACCCATTGAAGGGCATTGTCCCAAAATTAGTGGAAAAGACTTAGCCGATTTCATTGGGGCAGGGGTAACAGCTGATCATACACAACAAACACCTGAAAGTATCATTGAAAAAATTAAGAGTGGAATGTTCTTAGAAATTCAGAAAAAATCAATGAATAAAGAAACGATTCAAACCTTGATGGATTATAATTTCTATGATTACTTTTCATTTGTCACTGATGATGTCATGGCGGATAAATTACCAAAAGGCCATTTAAATGAAATCATCAAATTAGCCGTTTCTTTAGGAATGCCTGTGGAAAAAGCAATCTATTGTTCAACATATACGCCAGCTAGACGAATGCATTTAGATGATCGTGGGATGATTGCTCCTGGTCGCTTAGCCGATTTTATTCTTCTGAGTGATGTCAATGATTTTATGATTCATTCAGTTTATAAAAATGGAAAGTGTATTGCAAGTGAGACTGTTTCACTAGAGGAAAATCATGATCAGAAGTTTCCTAATCACTTCTATCAATCCATTCAATGTAAAAAAGCTTCACCAGAAGATTTTGAAATTCATGTGAATGGCGTAAAAGCATTATGCAATGTCATTCAAACACAACCTCATTCAACGTTTACGAAACAGCTTCAAAAAGAAGTCCCAATTAGAGGTGGGATGCTAGATTATTTATCAGCAAACCTCTGTTTATTAACGATTTATGAACGTTACGGGAAGAATGGAAATATGGCGCATGCTTTATTAGATGCCCCTATCAACAAGCGCGGAGCAATTGCAACTTCTTGGGCACATGATCATCATAATGTCATGGTGATGGGGAATCATACTGAAGATATGATGTTAGCTCAACAGACGCTTTGCGAGATGCAAGGAGGGTATGTCGTTGTACAAGATGGTCATGTGGTAGCTAAAGCTTACTTAGAAATTGGAGGTATCATTAGTGCTCAGCCAATTGACGTTTTAGCTAAGCAACTTGAAGATGTTCGATTGGCGATGCAACAATTAGGTTATCAACATGATAATGAAATCATGTCTTTCTCAACATTATCACTTCCAGTCTCACCTGAACTGAAGGTGACTGATATTGGAATGATTAACACAAAAACACAAGGAATTGTTCCATTGATTGAGGAGGCTTATTATGAAGACATTAATTAAACATGCTTGGATTTTAACAATGGATGAAGTATTAACAACCTATCCTAAAGGAATGTTAATCATCGAAGATGATCAGATTTCTTATGTTGGAGAATATAAGGCGGAAATGGAGCAACATGTGGATGAAATCATTGATGCGGCAGGTGGTCTACTGATTCCCGGTATGATTAATACGCATGCTCATGTTTCAATGATTCCATTTCGTTCATTAGGTGATGATTGTCCAGACCGACTTCGTCGTTATCTTTTTCCATTGGAAATTGAATGTATGACAGAGCCACTTGTTTATGAGGCGGCACGTTATGGTATTTTAGAGATGCAGCGTAGTGGTGTGACGACGTTTTTAGATATGTATTATTTTGAAGAAGAAGTGGCTCGTGCCTGTGAGGAATTAAATATGCGTGGTGTGCTTGGTGAAACGGTGATTAACTTCCCAACCTGTGATTGTAAGGAAGCTTATGGTGGGTTAGCTTATAGTGAGGCATTCATTAGTAAATGGAAAAATCATGAGTTAGTCACACCTATGATTGCTCCCCATGCGACGAATACGAATGATGCCGCTGCTTTAAAGACAGCACATGAAATCGCTGAGAAATACGAGACGTTAATTTCGATGCATGTGGCCGAGATGGATTATGAAATGAAAGAATTCCGTGAAACGTACGATATGACTCCCGTTGAATATCTGGATTCCATTGGTGTTTTAAGTCATCGATTAGTCGCTGCTCATTGTATTCATATCAATGAACATGATATGAAGTTAATGGCAGAACGTGGGACAAGTGTTGCACACTGTGTGGGATCAAATATGAAAGCAGGAAAAGGAATTGCTCCTGTTAAAGAGATAATCCAGCATGGAATTGCTGTTGGCCTTGGAACAGATGGACCAAGTAGTGGGAATACACTCGATTTATTTACACAAATGAAAACAGCGGTTTATGCGCAAAAGACTCATTATAAAGATCGTTCATTATTTAAAGCTGAAGAAATCGTTAAATTAGCGACGATTGGTGGGGCGAAGGCATTAAAAATGGATGATCGCATTGGTTCACTTGAAGTTGGGAAACAGGCTGATATTGTCTTAATTGAAACAGATTCGGTAAATATGTTCCCAATTTATGATCCATATTCAGCGATTGTTTATAGTGCAAATGCCTCAAATGTAGATAGTGTTTGGATTAATGGTACTCGTGTCTTAAGTAATAAACAGTCAGTCTTTAATCTACAAGAAATTAAAGCAGCACTTCAACATGAAATGAAACTATTTCAAAAACGAGCAGTTGAACGTTCAAAAGAATTATAATCGATATAAGAAAACCTCAGATGGAAAATCTGAGGTTTTTATGTGCGCCCGGCATG
>NZ_JAMQUU010000002.1:0-36259 GCF_025594975.1 Turicibacter sp. T129
GACGTGATGTCTCTTTTTTTATACTTATTTTTTATTCCAAATAAAAGAAGTGTGGGAATCACCCACACCAAATATTATAGAACCCTTTTTTTATTCCAATAGTAAATTAAAATATTTCCTTTAAAGAAATGTTATGCTGATTCCATACAACGCTACTTTCTAAATCATGAATTATTTTAGTTCTAAATTTACCATTAAAATTATTACTATAAACGATAATCTCCTTTTTGTTAATGTCTACAATCCAATAGTTTTCAACTCCACATTTTTCATAAACATCTAACTTAATCCCTAGATCTCTATGTTGAGTAGCCTTACTTAATACTTCAATGACTAGCTTTGGAACGCCAATATAAATAGATTTATCAAATTTATCATCACAACAAATCATAATATCCGGCTCAAATTGGTATTTTTCATCTTTATTTTCAAATTTAACAGCAACATCAGATGTAAACACATTACATTTACTAGATTCAGATAAGGCATTCATTAATTGTAAAAATATCTTGTTTTGAACAATATTATGCATTGGATGGGTTGGTGACATACAAATGATTTGTCCATCATAATATTCCATCTTCCCATAATCATTAATACAATCAGAAAAACTTAAAAATTCCTCATATGATATATAATCATAATCAAGAGCTATCATTAAACTTTCACCTCTTTTATATTCCTATCGTTTCTTATTTTTAAAGTAATTTTCTAATTTTTTAATTGCACTATCATTAAATAAGTAAGTACGTTTTCCTGAATCTCTAAATTCAAAATCACTTAATTTACCATCACAATACAGTTCTTTTGCAATCTTCAAACAATGTTGGGGTGAAATATCTAATTTATTTGCTACTTCAACAGTAGTATATACTTTTCTAACATCCATAGTTTATAAGTCCTTTCTTTTTTATTTCTTAATCATTATACAATATTCACTAAAGAATATCAATAAACGTATTTAAAGATCTAAATACATAAAAAATAAATCTATAAATATTTTTTACAATTTCACTTATCCACATCAATCCTAAGTTACCAAGAAGCCTTTTCTAAGGCATACTTCCTCCTACAAAGCGTTAGAAAAATAAAAAAAGAACACTTTTCTGTTCTAAGTCTATACTCTGATACTCTTCTTTAAATACTCTTTCGATTATTCAAAATGTCTTGATCGTTCGTTGCCCTTATCTTGACACGCTATCCCTCTGCATTATCGCAACAATACATTTTACGTCCTTTAATATCTCTATGTAAATTTTGTACGTTCTAGCGTTGATATATCAGCTCCACCTTTCGGTCGAACCTACCTTTTTGTTGATTTCTCAACCTTGAATCCCTATATTTTTGTGCCACTAGCTTTTATACGCCTAGTATTAACGTAATGTGGGTTACAGGCACTCTATATCTCTAAAGGTTTACACCACGACATAGGATTTAAAGTCTATCATACGACTAAAGTTTGAGGTTGTTTAGGTCAAACTTATAAAAACACCACCCACTAATCACGACTAGACTTCCGTAGAGTTATGCTTTGGCTCCAGTTCACCACACGTTGCTATTCCTGTGCTTGTACTCGTCACACACTCATCAGCTTATTTAGTTATTTATTAGATTAATCTCTTTGATTTTCATGGATTTCCACAAAAAAAGTCCTTTCAATCACTAGGATCAAAAGGACTTCTATGGTCTATTTCATGATTTATTACACTACTATTACTAAATGCAAACTTTTTTATCATTTCACATACAAAAAAACTTGCAAAAATAACGTAAAAACAATACTTTTATGCTTGTAAAACACGTTAAAAAAGAGTATAATAAAGACATGAGGTGAGCTTCTTATAAATTACTTAGTTTGGCGACTGGAGATTTATTAAGAAGTCCTTTTTTTTATCTCATTAATTTATATTAAATTGTAAATTGATTATCTAATTAGTAAGTTTTGCTATCTGTTGATAACAACTTAATTAAAACTATAACCCTATTTTTAAAATTTAGCAAGTGAAAAATAAATTTTTTGTGCATAAATAATCATTTTTTGTGCATAAATAATCACTTTTTGCATATATTAATCATTTTGAGTATTAAAAAAGAGCCTAATCGGCTCTCTTTTAATCTCCAATGCTATACATGTGTACCCTACCAACCATTTACCAGTATATCATATTTTCTAAAATAATATCTTATCTTTTATTGTAGATTATTGTCAATTTGATAAAGTTGTGTTATGCTTTCTAAGAATTAGTGAGTTTAAAACTTGCTAGTTTGATCTCTCTATTTTTTTATATTTTCGACATTAAAATATAAAAACTCTAGGACTTTCTCTCCCTAGAGTTTTTATTTATCCATTTTTTAGAGTTATTGATTAAAAATATGTTATAATTTGCTATAAACATAAGACTAGGGGGATCATTATGCAACCAAATAAAATCAAAGGAAAACATATTAAAGTTAATGAACAAGGAAAAAAATACTTATATCCTAAAGAATATATTTGGCATATTCCTAAAGATATGCGAAAAAAAATCGAAGTTGGAGATAAAGTCGAAGTCATTGGTAGTAAGGATTTAGTGAGAGTAATAGATTTATTTTTTGCTGACGAACCTAAAAATCATCAAGCAATCTATCGTATTGTAAAAAAACGAAAATTATCATTTAGCGAACAGTTACAGAATTTCCGAAAAAAGAAGAAACTAACGCAAATTGAATTAGGGCAATTATTAGGTGTTTCTCGCGCTACCATCACTGGTTGGGAACGTGGGAAATCTCTCCCTCAAAAAAGATACCATGCTAAAATTGAAGAAACATTAAATATTACGCTGTGTTAGACAATTTTGTTGATAAGTTGAATTATCGCTCACAATCGCACCATCCTTTCTTTTTTCAAAAAACTCTAATATCGCTAGCGCTTGCCAGTACTTCAAATTTTCAAGCGGAATATCATTATCAATAATCTTTTTCAAATATCGCTCGCTAACACCCGTCTCTTTAGACAGGCGGTAACGAGTTACATTATAGACATTTAACTCACTTTCTAACCAATTCATATTACACTCCTTACATTCCGAAAACTTTCTTATAAACATCTTCGCAATCTTCGTCGTATACGTTCAAAAGTTCGTAACCATCCGATGTTTCCCATAAATTTTCAATCTCATCTTGAGTAAAATCTTCACTAGGACTCAACACTAACCCCATTTCTTGTAGTTGTTCTAAGTGATACGCTCCTCGTAATTCACTAGCTAAGAAAAATCTGTTGATTTTAGTTTTGTTATTATACATATTTATCATCCTTTCGTTTTTATCATTCCCTTACTACACTCTTATTATACTGAACAACGTTCAGTATTTCAATATCTTTTTTAATTTTGGCTCTGTTAGATAAAAATGTTGTTATTGGATATTTTTTTACTTGAAGTAGATAAAGTTCTTAAAAACGATATTTGATAATCGTTGATATCAAGTAGTTCTTTAGCAACAAGATTGTCTAACACAACTAAATATTAAAGTATCTGACTATTTGGACACTAAAAAATAATATGCTATAATACTTAGATGTGACGTGGTACAAGCATGTTGACCTCCATATTAGATAGATGGTTAAACACTTAAACCCCCAAGTATTACTTGGGGGTTTTTGCAATTCTATTCTTTTTCATGTATAATAATGACCGTAGTCATAGATATGGTGCGACTTTTAATCTCGCTCTCAAAAGCGAGGTGATCTCATGAACGCTCTATTAACATTTGTATTATTAGTAGTTAATTTGGCTAATGGAATTTTTCAATTAGTCAAAAATGTTCGTGACAACAAAAAAAAGTAAAAGCACCTGTCCGACCAAGACATTAGGTGCTTTTATTGAGTAACAATACTATTCAATGAGAGCCAAAAGTCGCATGGACAATCTATGGCTCTTTTTTATACTATGTAGCTTATGATTTTATTATAACTATTTTTTTATTATTTTTCAAGCTAATACCCTTTTTTAATAAATTCCATCGGATACCTTTGACTACCTACTCCACTAATCCAGTATAAGATTTGTGGAGTTTTTTTGATCACTGCATTTTTAATCGAGATTACCTTTTCTTCATCTTTTCTCTTTTCCATGCTATCACCACTGATAGTATGTGATAAATTAAGGTCGATTATGAGTTATTTATCAGCTTCATTTCATACTCTTTTAACAACTTATCTAATGTAGGTCGAGAAATATTTAATTGTCTTGCCATTTCCGCTTTGCTAATCATTCTAATACGATATTTCTCATAATATTCATCTAAATTATCTATTTTAATCTTCTTTCGTCCTTTATATTTTCCTTTAGCTTTGGCTAAAGCAATTCCCTCACGTTGACGTTCTAATAAATTAGCACGTTCAAACTCATAGATCGCCCCAATCATAGTTAGCATAAGTTTTCCCATTGGGGTGCTGCTATCAATATGCTCTTTATCACTTACTAGATTAACCTCTTTTTGATTCAGATACTCTACAATCTCTAATAAGTCTTTCGTATTTCTCGCTAAACGTGATAAATCATGAACAATGACGCTATCTCCATCTCGAACATAATCTAACATTTCTTGTAATTTAGGTCGATCTTTATCTTTAGCACTCATTTTCTCTATGAACACTTTTTCAACTTCATACTTTTTCATAGTAACAAGCTGACGTTCCTCATTCTGATCTAAACTACTAACTCTAACATAACCAATTTTCATTTTATCTCCTTAAATAATAACTATTACTATTAATTATAAAATAGAATTAAATATAACTTTACAAAGTGTAAATTAATTAAATTCAAAGTCTATTTTAACATATTTGTACCAGGAGAAAAAATGTAAAATTAGAGTGTACTTTAAATTTGTATAACAAAAAAGTAAGACTAATTTTTAGCCTTACTCCTGTCTTAATTTCTCTACTTCTTCAAGAGATAGTCCTGTTGATTTTGAAATCAATTTATTATCTAATCCATTTTGGATTAAATTTTTTGCAATTTCTATTTTTTCTAGTTTTGCTCCCTGTTCAATCCCTTTAACCATTCCTTTTTCTTCTGCATAGGCTAAAGTACTGACTTCATTTAATCTTGACTCTCTACGTTTTTCGTACTGTTCTCCTTCTTTACGATCTTCGCTTAATCGAACCAATTGGGCTTTTGCCTCTTTTATTTCAATCTCAACTTTTTCTAATTCTTGCACCAACTCACTATCAGGCTGATTAATAAAATATAACCATGCTTCTAACTTGCTTTTCACATCTTCTACACGTTGAACATCTTGCATTTTCTTTAACTCAATAAAATGTAACTCCATCACATTTGTTAATTCTTCATTTGTATGGCAGCCTTTTAGACGATAGACACTATGAAATTTAGAATGATTTAATAAATTAAAGTCCAATAAATTAATACAACTCGTTCGTGATAGTTTCTGATAATTCTCTCCACTCTCTAGTTGTCACTCATATAACTTGCTCCAATAATATAAACTACGCTTAATCATGTTGTATTCGTCTTTAAGTTGAATTTCAATATTAATATACTCTCCTTTATTCGTGATAGCTTTCATATCTAATCGACTATATTTATCTTCTAAATGATTTTTTTCAATCGTTGTATCTTTTAACTCCACTGATTGAATCGGATCAATCGGATTTAAAACTGCATTTAAGAATGAAATCAACACATTAGGGGGCTTTTCATTTCCAAAGATACGTTTAAAAACAAAATCCATTTTTGGTGGTAATAATGCGACTGGCATTATCTATCAACCTTTCTCTTTATCACTTTCTCTTATTATACTACGTTCTAAATCAGATAACATAAACTAATCTTAGATTCTGTAAAATTAGAATCATTTCATCAGATATTTACCAAAAGATAAAATGTAATGTGCCTCTAATTTAGTCGTTACCTCTTCTCCACATTTAACATCTTATATTTTCTTTAACTCAATAAACTAATCCATATAATTTTTGTTACTCCTTTTTTCGCCTTTAAATTACATTTTTTTGCAAATAGTATGTGTTATATTATTAACTATTAGGGGGAAAATTAAATCTTTCATACTAAACATTAATTTCTAAAATAACATAATTACGGCATTTACTAGAATAAAATATATATACTTAAAAAAAGCTATTTTAGTTTTAAATTCTTGATTTTTATGCTGCGATTCTAAATCATTATAGAGAATAATTGGATTGTCAATACTAAACTAAACAACTTTTTTAAGGGTATTTTTTGAATAATAAAGTTTAAACTGATTGATTTCATTATTTATTAAACACAACTCAAGCTAACAGATAATCTTTTTCTAAGTAATTAAGACTAGATCTTTATCCCACCATATTGATCTAACCTTCCAAATAAGTTTCCTTAATTCATTCAAGGAATTTTGATTTCTATACTTCTCTTTATAATCAGCATTATACTTAGATTGATATAGATTATTAAGAACTTACTAAGTTACTTGATATCATCTTCTTGATGATATTGATTAATAAACTGGCATAATTCATATCGGTTCATTTTATCCAAAATATAATTATCCTTTTTTTAAGATTTTATTATCTCCCTATAGAAGTAATACTTGCTGCTTTATATATTTGTTGTTCTAGTATCAGCCATTGAGCACATAGGAGAAGTTTGCCTAATCCATTTACAGTTAATAATTCTGATACACTCTATTCGAAATTAACTTATTGGAATGCACATCTAGTTTTATAAAGTTCAACAACTATAACTTTGAATTCAGTATTATATCTCTTCATATAGATACATCTATTTATTAAGTATATTACTTCGAATTAACTTGACTGTGCTCATAAAACTATACTAGCACCACTACATTTAAATTTTTTGATATTTTTTAGGAGGTAACAATGAATAAATATAAATTAGACAATTTCAATATAACTAGCAAACAAAAAGTTGAGTTAAATTGCTTAACCAATTTGTCATTATTACTCAATAATGACATAAACACTAAAGTACTTATGCAAGTATTAGATAATTCTAATAGTAGTCAAATGCCTCTGGTAATTTCAACTGCAAATAAGAATTGTGGATTGATAGAATCAAAACTTAAAGATAATGACCTACAATACTTTATATTTTTCTAATTAAAGAATATATGTTATTAGTATCATATAGAATGGCTATTTCCAAGACTTATGGAATTTAAAATCCAAAAATATCCTATTTTCAATGAAATTTATTTACATAAAATGTATTTTATGTTATTATTTTCAATAAAGGAAGGGGGTGTCTTTCATGACAATCGAACAAATCATTTTAGACTTTGAAATATCTGAATTAGTTCATCGTTGCTAATATATTAAAAAATGGGCTTCTTACTATAAGAAGTCCATTTTTTTAAGAAAAGGGAGAGATTATAATGACAATCTTTAGATTTAAAGATCATGTATCCATAATTAGGGAAGATGGGTATATATATATTATTGATAAAAATGTTTTGAAAATTTCTATTAATGATGGAATAGAGCAGGTTATAAATCAATACAAACAAGGGTGTAACCCAGAAATTGCTAAAGACTTTATTAGTATAGAAGATGCATTAATATTACATAATACTCTGCAAAATAATAATCTAATATTACCAGTCTGGGATAATAACTATGAAAATACTTTTTTAGAAAAACAGTTATATTATTTAGAACAGTTTTCTGATAATCCTAATGATGCTCAAACAAAATTAGATAAAGCAACAGTTGGAATTATAGGGCTTGGTGGAGTTGGTTCTATAGTTTTACAAAACTTAGTAGGAGCTGGAATTAAAAATTTTGTTCTAATAGATTTCGATAATGTATCTATGCATAATTTAAATAGACAATTTATTTTTAATACTAGCTCTATAGGATCTCATAAAATCACGGAATCTTCAAAATATGCTAAAAGCATAAATAAGGATTGTAACATCATATGCTTTAATGCAAAGATAAATGAATTAAGCGATTTTACACTTCTAAAAAATATAAAATTAGATATTATAGTTAACGCTGCAGATACCCCCTACAATATTGCCGAAATAACATATAATTACGCAAAAGAAAATAAAATTCCTTTTATTACAGCTGGTGTTGGAATTAGTAGTGGATTCTGGGGACCACTATTTAATTCTGAATCATATAATATGAATATAAATATGACACAAAAACATATTAATCGTGATCCCATAAAAGGCTCATTAGGTGCAACTAATAATATTATTTCTTCATTTATGACGTATGATATTATTAAATTTTTAATTGGTGAACCCCCTAAATCATTAGGAAAAAAAATAATAATTGAATTTGACAGTCTAAATATTAAAGAAAAAAACTACATTGACAATGAGGAAAAAGCAAATGAATAGATTACGACGTCAATTAGCTTTTAAAGATGAGATAATAATTGAAATAGATAGTATTCCTTCTGACTTAAACCCTTTGAATACATATGATTATACCAGCAGATTTATATGTAGTGCCTTATATGAACCATTGGAAAACAACATTAATTGCACTATCACAACTAAAGAGAATATTTTTTTCTCTATAGAATTACATTCTAGTTACATCGGAAATGCTCAGCAATTACTTAATTGCTTTTTATATCACCTCAATTTTAAAAATAAAAGTATTTATATAAGATCATTGCTAATAATTAAAGGAGTTGCAGACTACATTAAAGGCTTAAAAAGCATTAACGAAATTGGCATCAAGGTTTTAAATGATAGAAAACTTATTATTGAATTAGAAAAAGAATCATTTTTTTTCTCCCATATCATACAAAGTATCTATATTTTACCTGTAGAAGAAGATATGGCTGTTCAAAATGGTCCTTACAAATTAAATATGTTAACTAGCGAAGAAGTTAAATTAATTTATAATCCTAATTACTATAGTAGAAAGACTAAAAATTATATTAAAAATTTAACTTTTAAGCTGAATAATAACCCTAATGACAGTATTAATTTATATAAAAATTATAAAATAGATGTTAGCTGTCACACTCAATTTTTACATACTAATGCACATTATATGCAATATTCTGATTTTAAAGAAATAAATTCTCCTATGATGTTTACTCTATTTGTCAATAACACTAAACTTAGAAATTTAATAAATAAAAATATTTGTAGAAAGGATATAGCTAATAATTTAAAAAATATTATTATTCCCCTATATACTTTAACTGGAGATGCAACATTTGAAAGAGCTTTGAAAAAACACTCAAATGATTTACAATTAATAGAAGATACTCGTGATTTAAAAATAATTTATGCAGATTATTATCCTAATTCAATCATAATGGATAATATTATTTATTTACTTAAGCAGTATGGATATACTTGTTCAGTCAAAATAATCAAAGATTTCAGAGATTATATCAAAATTAATACGAAAGAATATGATATATCTTTACATCTTTTCTTTCCACTCTATCATCATTATTCTAGCTATGTTTCATCATTTTTAACTAATATAAATGATATGTCAGAAAAAATGAATATTTTAAATTTTCTAAATGCAAATGATATATCTAATTTAAACATTTATTTACAATATACGGATAATTACATACCCCTGTTCTTAGGAAAAAGTCTATATATTAAAGATTCTAATATTAATGGTTTTCAATTAAAAGATAATGGTTATCTATGTGTCAAAAATTTAGAATATGCTAATAGATAATTAAATTCTATTACTTTTCTTCATATATTTACAGGAGGTATCACATGAAAAATAATAAAAAATTACTTATTATCGGTTTCTTTGGAAATTTATTTTTCGAGAGAGGTATTTGGGTTATCTACTTATTAAGCATCGGATTTAATATGTTTGAAGTTAGTATTTTACAAGCGATTCTAAACATCACTATGTTTTTAACGGAAATTCCAACAGGATACATCTCTGATAAATTAGGAAGAAAAAAAGGGCTATTATTAGGGCATTCATTTATAGCACTATACCTAGTAATATTTTTAATATTTCATGATTTTTGGATATTATCACTTGCCTATATACTGTATGGAATCGGATTAACCTTTATTTCAGGAACAGATCAAGCGTATTTATATGACTCACTAAAATATGATAATAGCGAACAGTTATATGGGAAATCTATAGCTATATATAATTCAACAATAATTGTTGCACTATCTTTAGCGATGTTTATAGGTGGATATATTCAATTAATATCATGGAATTATATATTCTTATTAGGGCTATTCTGTCAACTAATTACAATCATCATTATAACGAGACTTAAAGAAATTCCTCTTATAGAAACTGAAGATAGTTCTAACTCTAATTCAGAATCATCTACTAGTTTTGCTTCTGAAATGAAAAAATTTATAGAATTAAATTCTGGATTTAAATTTTTAATATTATCAATATCTACTTTCTTTGCGACTACATCTATATTTTATATGTTTGGTCAAGAGATACTTCAAAATTCTGGAATACCTATTCATCATATATCATCTTTATTTGCTGGAATAGCTATTATTCAAGCAACGTTATCTATCTTTTCTTATAAACTAGAGGATAAATATTCTTCTAAAAAAGTTTTAATTTTTACCTTTGGTTTTATTGGATTACTTTATTTATTTATGCTTATTAATCATCCAATTATCATTATTTTCGCATTCATATTAATAAATTCTTTATACGATTTAGTAGATCCTATTTCAAGTAAAATTATTAATAATGAAATTCCCTCGAAAATGAGAGCAACAATATTATCTTTGATTAACCTTATTACCTCATTAATAATGTTTATTGGCTCTTTATTAATTGGCTATCTCTCTTCTTTTATAAATTCATTAGTATTATTTTCTATTATAGGATTATTAACAATAATATTATCAACTACTACACTTACTATTTTTTATAAAAGTAAGTCATCTACAGAAAAGGTGTTGGGTCTTAACTATGATTAATATACATAATATAACAAAGAATATTAATGGAGAAAGTCTTATAGTTAGTTCTTCTTTTTCTATTAATTATAATGAAAAAATAGCTTTAACCGGACCTAATGGATCAGGAAAATCAACTTTACTCAAAATCATAGCACAAATTGATTTTCCTGACAGTGGTGATATTTCTATAAACAGCGGATATACAGTAGGTATAATGAATCAGATTCCAGATATAAACCTTAATATGAGTACGTATGACATTTTAAAAAAAGCTTTTACTGAAATAGAATTAATAAGTAACAAATTAAGAGAGTTAGAATCTCAAATGAGTATACCTAATGCGAAAAATAATATAGATTTATTATTAAATACATATGGTAAATTATTAGAACGATTTGAATCTATTGGAGGATATCAAGTCGATTCAACTATACAGTTTGTCACAAATGGATTAGGAATCAATCATTTATTAGATATTTCATTTGATTCTCTAAGCGGAGGAGAAAGAACTAAAGTAGAATTAGCAAAGCAACTAATTACTAAACCTGATATCTTATTATTAGATGAACCCACTAATCACTTAGATATATATTCAATCGAGTGGTTAGAATTATTTATTAAAAATTATAAAGGAACTGTTTTATTTGTTTCTCATGACAAAACATTTTTAGAGAACGTAGCCCAGAAAGTTTTAGATATTGAAAATAAGAAAGTAACTCTCTGGCCATATAATTATAAAAATTTTTTAAAAGAAAAAGAAAAATTTTTGTTAGCTGAATTTGAGCGATTTAAAAATCAACAAAAAAAAATTAAAAAAATGAAAGCAGCTATTAAACAATTAAGAGAATGGGCAAATCAATCAATACCTCCTTCAGAAGCACTACATAGACGAGCATCAAGTATGGAGAAAGCACTAGATAGAATAGTACTAATCCCAAAACCTCAACTTGAAAAGAATTCAATTCGTAGTAGCTTTCAAGAATCCCAATATATCTCACAAGACATAGTATCTATTGAAAATGGATCGAAATATATAGGTAATAATGTATTAATTGATAATATTAATATATTAATTCGAAATGGAGAAAAAGTAGGGATAGTAGGAAGAAATGGTGTAGGCAAATCTACTCTAATAAAATGCATTTTGGGGAAAGAAATGTTAGATTTAGGAGTATTAAGAATAGGTGACAATTTAAAAATTGGTTATATTGCTCAATCTCTAGTTAATACACCTAAAAAAACAACTGTGTTAAATGCTTTTAGAGAAGAAATAAACGTAGATGAATCGCAGGCACGAAATATATTAGCGAAATATCTTTTTTATGGATCTGATGTATATAAACTAGTAAATAACCTATCTGGTGGAGAACGTATGCGATTAAGGTTAGCACAACTAATGCAACAACCACTTAATATACTTATATTAGATGAGCCTACTAATCATTTAGATATCGAAACACAAGAGTTACTTGAAAAATGTATTGAAAACTTTTCAGGTACTATACTGTGTGTGTCACATAATCGCTCATTACTTAATAAATTTGAAACTATATTATGGATAAAAAATAAACAAATCTATTCACTTATTGGTCCCTATAATTACGCTCGAGAAAAAATATTAGAAATAGAAAAAAGCAACAGTTAAATAGTCACATTAACTGTTGCTTTTTTAAGAACGAAGCCATTGGAAAAAATTCACTTTGACTCTTCATTTCTTCCACACTCATTTTTTTGATTAAATTTATATATATTTTTCTTAATATATCCTCATCTTCTTTGGAAATATATGGAAGGTTAATTATTTTTCTATAATAAAAGTAATTTTCTAATAAAATTTCTAAACAAAGATCTTCTAATAAAAGTTTTATAGATTCTACTTCATAGATACACTCATTTTTATACCTTACTTGTTCTTCAATTTTTAATCTCAATTGTGATTTATATAAAGTAGGGTTATCAATTTTCTCAAAACCAGAAGAAACATGAAACGGCATATATAGTCCTAAAGCTGTTCGAGATTCTAGATAATGATATTCAAGTTGTGGGGGATTTAAAAGTAATTTTGTCAATCCAATTCCTCTATATGCTGGATGAATAATAATACGAATATTTATTTTTAAATTTTCGTTAACTTCCTTAAAAAAGGGGAGTATATTATACTGGCTTGAATATGGTGAAATAAATACACTAACTCCAATACAAATACCATCTTTTTTAATTACAAAATACTCAGGATTATAATTATCATAATTAAAATCTTCAAAATAATGGTACTTTTTTAATTCCTCATAATCCCTATGTGTTCCTTTAGTAACACTAATTTCTTTAATACCAGCTACAGAGGCTTTTTCAACATGCTTATTTAATATATTTTTATGTGTGCCATTAAGATCTAAAATAATAAGTTGTTTAGGTGATAGAGCTTCTATTAAATCATCATGCGGAGTTGCTACAACCAATTTGATTCTCATTTTTCTGCATAATCTTTGTAAATTGTAAGCGACTACTTGTGCAGTTTGCCTATCAAGATTGGATAGAAACTCATCAATAACTATTATACTAGGTTTTTTCTCTATCGCTTTAGCTAATTTAAACCGAAACTTTTGGCCATCAGATAATTCTTGGTATGTTCTTAAATAAATATACGCCTCACTTAGCCCAACAACTCCTAAAATATTTAAAGCTTCTTCAAAAGAAGATCCAATTATATTAATTATTGGTGTATTTAACCTTCCCGGTTCCATTAAAGTAGTTACTTCATTATTAGAAATATACTGATTAATTATATAAGATTTACCTGATCCACTAAAACCAGTGATATATGTTATATCATCAGGAATAATCTCAATATCTCTGTCATAAAAATTATGAGGTAATCCATTCTTTATTCCGAATGACTTTTGAACTAGTAATTCTCTTTCATTATATATACTTTCCATTCTACTATTCCCCTATTCTAAATACTTATTACAATAATAAATTATATACTACGCTTCAATTATTGTAAATATTTCCATTTGTCACACCCTGTTTTCTTATAATAAAAAATGAAATTTAATCTCTCCTTTATTTACTTGCATTCATTATCTTTAATTGGCATTACCCACAACTCAAATATTGCTTTTACTATGTTATGAAACTACTATCATTATCGCTATCAACATTATTTATTTAGATTTTATTCGTACTATATTTTTCATATCAATAACAGTAAGAAAAACAGAAAAGATAGTAACTTTGTATGCTGTAATAATTATATCATCCTATAATCTGCTCTTCCTAATCTCAATTAAACGAACCTTTATTTGCATATTAATTATATCATTTATTAGAAATGAAAAACCGTCACCTTTACACACTTTTTTAAAAACCTTTATTTGCATACTTTTTCATGTATAATAATGAATTTAGAGGCATAAGAGTAATAAAAAAGTAAAAGAGCAATACTAAATATAGTGTTGCTCTTTTCTTATTTCTTTCACTTCTTCAAGAGATAGTCCTGTTTTTAATGAAATTGTTTCATCATCTAAAACATCTAATAATTTTTTTGCAATTTCTATTTTTTCTATTTTTGCTCCCTGTTCAATCCCTTTAACCATTCCTTTTTCTTCTGCATAGGCTAAAGCACTGATTTCATTTAATCTTGACTCTCTACGTTTTTCGTATCGTTCTCTTTCTTTACGATCTCCACTTAATCGAACCAATTCAGCCTTTGCCTCTTTTATTTCAATCTCAACTTTTTCTAATTCTTGCACCAACTCACTATCAGGCTGATTAATAAAATATAACCATGCTTCTAACTTGCTTTTTACATCTTCTACACGTTGAACATCTTTCATTTTCTTTAACTCAATAAAATGTAACTCCATCACATCCGTTAATTCTTCATTGGTACGACAATCCTTTAAACGATAAACACTATGAAAGTTAGAATGATTTAATAAATGAAAGTCCAGTAAATTAATACAAATCGTTCGTGATAGTTTCTGATAATTCTCTCCACTCTCTAGTTGTCCCTCATATAACTTGCTCCAATAATATAAACTACGCTTAATCATGTTGTATTCGTCTTTAAGTTGAATTTCAATATTAATATGCTCCCCTTTATTGGTGATTGCTTTCACATCTAATCGACTATATTTATCTTCTAAATGATTTTTTTCAATCGTTGTATCTTTTAACTCCACTGATTCAATCAGATCAATCGGATTTAAAACCGCATTTAAGAATGAAATCAACACATTAGGGTGCTTTTCATTTCCAAAGATACGTTTAAAAACAAAATCCATCTTTGGTGGTAATAACGCTACTGTCATAAGCTATCAAGCCTCTCTTCTTATTCATTTCTTTTATTATACTACGTTATGAATCATCTAACGTAAAATAGTCGTCAATTCAGTAAAATTAGAATTACTTCATCTAATGTTTACAAAAATATAAGCTTGATTGTACTTTAATTTTACACAATAAAAAAGTAAGACTAATTTCTAATCTTACTCATTTTTCAATTATTGTCCTATCAAATTATAAACCATAAGAAAAGAGCAAAACTACTCTCTAGTTTTGCTCTTTTCTTATTTCTTTCACTTCTTTAATAGATAATCCTGTTGACTTTGAAATTAGCTCATTATCTAATCCATTTTGAATTAATTTTTTTGCGATTTCTATTTTTTCGTTTTTTGCTCCTTGTTCAATTCCTTGTTTAATTCCTTGTTTAATTCCCTTTTCTTCTGCATATGACAAGGCACTAATTTCATTTAATCTTGATTCTCTACGTTTTTCGTATCTTTCTCTTTCTTTACGATCTCCACTTAATCGAATCAATTCAGCCTTTGCCTCTTTTATTTCAACCTCAACTTTTTCTAATTCTTGCACTAACTCACTATCTGGCTGATTAATAAAATATAACCATGCTTCTAACTTAGTCTTCACTTCTTCTACACGATTCACATCTTTCATTTTCTTCAACTCAATAAAGTGTAACTCCATCACATCTGTTAATTCTTCATTTGTTTCACAATCTTTCAAACGATAAACACTATGAAATTTATCATGATTTAATAAATTAAAGTCCAATAAATTAATACAGATCGTTCTTGATAGTTTCTGATAGTTTTCTCCATTTTCAAGTTGCCCTTCATATAACTTACTCCAATAATATAAGCTACGCTTAATCATGTTGTATTCATCTTTTAGCTGAATTTCAATATTAATATGTTCACCTTTATTAGTGATAGCTTTCACGTCTAATCGACTATATTTATCTTCTAAATGACTTTTCTCAATGGTCGTATCTTTCAACCTAACTGATTTAATCGGATCAACTGGATTTAAGACTGCATTTAAAAATGAAATCAACACATTCGGATGATTTTCATTCCCAAAAATACGTTTAAAAACAAAATCCATCTTGGGTGGTAATAACGCTACTGTCATAAGCTATCAAACCTCTCTTTTTATTCATTTCTTTTATTATACTACGTTATAAATCATCTAACGTAAAATAATCCTAGATTCAGTAAAATTAGAATCATTTCATCAGATAGTGTCTTTTTTTTCGCCTATTTTTAGTATTAGACGATTAACTCGTGATTTGATTATAACACACTTATATTATATGTAGCAATTTAACATTTTTTTAAAATATAATTTAATATACTTAATAATTATTTTTTTATGATTAAATGTATAAATTATCTATATATATTAATATTTTTTAGTTATATTTAAGCATCATTATTTAACGATTATATATAGCGATTTGATACATATTTAAAATATATCTTATAGTTATTTAATCATCATTTTTTATGGTTATATGTAGCGATTTGATACATATTTAAAATATATTTTATAGTTATTTAATCATCATTTTTTTATGGTTATATGTAGCGATTTGATACATGTTTCAAATTCATTTTATAGTTATTTAATCATCATTTTTTTGGTTATATATAATTTCAACTCACTTCCCTAACGCTAATAATCTAGCATTTTTTTTATTGATTTTAGGTATAATTGATTCGTCACTATTCCCTAATTTACTTGGTTCTTTAAGGATTTTATAGACCTTGAAATTCCCATCAAGCCTTATAACTCCAACCCTCTGATCACGATTTAAAGCATAATAACAAACGTCATAATCGTTACTGGCAATATAAAGGTAATCACAATAATTTAGATATTTTTCTAGTTTAGAATCTCTATCTAAATCCCCTAGTGAAGCTTTTGCTTCAACAATAATAATCTCATTATTATCATTATATGCGACCACATCAAATTGAAAATCTTCATGTGATAATTCAATCGTACCAATCCAATTTTCTTTGTATAAATACTTCAAAATTCCTTGCTCAATGTTCGTATGTGTTAATGTATCTTTTGATGTAAATTCATTCATTAATTCTCGTTGCTCAAAGTAATTTTTAACTGCTAATTTTCCCTTATTTTTAAGCGATTTTTTCAACTCTGATAACTCTTTTTCTAATTCAGCTAATTTCAGTTCATATTCTTTTCTAATTGGTGATAACTGACGTTTAACAGTCGTATATTGGAGCGATTTAATATGATGAGCGTTACTTCCATCTTCATAATAATTATTTCGGCTCATAGTATTTATCGTTAGATCGATAAACTTCTCCATATCTATAATGTAATTTCTACCATACTCCCACAGGATTACTTTTTCTTTTCTCATTTTCCCCCATGTAGACTTAGATACTAACTTATTAAGTACGTATCGTCCATCATATAGACCAATTAGGTTTAGATACCCTCTAAAGGCTTTAGGATTTGTTTTTTGTAGTGCCTTAACTGGTTTAAATTCCATTTCTAAAATAGCTTGTTTAGTGTCTAAATCGTTTAGTTTCTCTTGATAATATTCAATTTTACTTTCAATAGCATTAATTTGGACTTGGGCTGATTTTAAAAAATACTCTTTCTGCTCTTTAATATCAACTATCTCCTTAACTAAATCTTCTAAAGCATTACGAGTAGTCTTATCATTGAGTGTATCAATTACATCTAATAACAACTCTTTATCATTTTTAATAGGTGATAAGGCTCGTATGTTATTTCCTATGCCGTTTAGTTTAGCTAATTGCTCTTGATTAAGTCCTAAAGCAGCTATCTGTTTAAATAGTTTATTTGATACCGATATTTGCCTAACAGTATTATAATTAACGTCCAAATCATTACTGATTTGTTTCAACGATACTCCATCTTCTATCAACTGGATCACTTTATCTCTCATAATTTACCTCACTCTCAAAAATAGCATTAATGATCTGCTCACATGCTTCCTTAGTCAAATTGAAATAATTAATCCAAAATTTTGTGTTAACTAAAAATCTTTTAAAATTAAGTGTTTCCTCGGACACACACTTATTATAGCATATTTTCTGTATGTTTCCTCGGACACATTAATCAATAAAAAAAGGCACATAATTGTGCCTTTCTAGTGAAAATCTTTCTCTCTTTTTGAAAATACATATTTCCATTTTTCAATTTGTTCTTCCGTTAAACTTCCATCTTCAATTTGAGAAGTAACAAGCATTGGTCCACAGATAATATCGTATAAATTTCTATCACGATCAATAATTAGCCTATTTGGTTTTAACTCTAAAAATTTACCATCTTCATTACAAACAATTGCTACATCATGATAATAAATAACTTGAATATAGCCACCAACTAAACTTTGTAATTCTGCTAAATCTCCTTTTATATCTTTTACCACTGGTTCACTATCATTACCTTCAATATAAATTACTTTCATACCTTATTCCTACTTTCTTTATCAACTTAATTATATTATAACTCACTCACTCACTCGTTTCAAGCATAAAATATTAATATTTGCATTTTTTTAAAAATAAAAAAAAGTTAATTAGCTGACTACTAATTAACCCTCTGCTTTTTCTATCTCCCAATGCCACTCTATCCTAGAAAGCATATATTCAAATACTTGTTCATTAATAAAATTCTCTTTTTCTATCTCACTCATTCCCTCAAAATCACTCTCATAAAATTCTAAATAATCTTTAGATTCAGACCTAACATATCCAGTATGCACTTCTACTTTAACAACTATCTTTCTACCACTTTTCGCAACTGACTGACATGGATCGCCTAAAACCTTATAGAACTTATTCCACGTTTCTTTTGATCCAAAACGCTGACCTTGTTCAATATTTCTAATAGCATTTATTGAAATTCCAGTTTCTAATGATAAATCTTTTTGAGTAAGTTTCATTTTTTTTCTCGTCTTAATTAACCATTGTCTTAACTGCTCTCGTTCCAGGTTAGTCTTATTCACTGTAACACCTCATTATATTTTAGATATGCTTATTATATACCTCACTCACTCACACGTCAATAAACTAAAATAGAAAAATAAAGACAAAATTCAGAAGAATTGTGTCTAAAGCTTATTACAAAATCTTTCTAGTTATTTGCTAAAACTCTCACTATACTAGTAATTTTGTTTTTTCAATTTTTTATGTAGCAAAACGCTACATAAAAACTATATTTTTTTTATTTTTTATGTAGTATTTTACTACATCTATAATATATTTTTTTATTTATATATATTTTTTTTATAATTATTTTTCATTTAAAGTGATATAATAAATATATCCAAAAACATTTATATAAAATGAGGTGTGATTTTGAAACTAACAGAACAAATAGAAATTAACAAAGATGTAATCGACTACATAAATTCTTTAACTAAAACTGGAAAATCACTTGCAAATATCATTAAGTCTGAAAAAGGAGATATTGATAAAAATTCACTTGAAAAGTTAAGAAAAAATTATTCAAGAAAAATATCAAAAGCAGGATATAGATATAACAGCGATCTTGCTATGTACCAACCTAAAGATTCATCAGCTAACACTAATACTCCTAATAAAGTGGATGGCTCTAAAGATTCATCAGCTAACACTAATACTCCTAATAAAGTAGATGGCTCTAAAGAAAAGCAAGATAGACCTCGTAAACGTGTAACTAAAAAAGAAAAAGAATTAGAAAAGACACTAAAAGAAAATCCATTATATTTTGAAACTCAAACGTATAAGATTCTTGAAAATATAGATCAAATATACAATGATCTCGAAAACGGTTCAGTTCAACTCTCTGTTTTGACTTATCCATCACTATTAAAAGAGTTTAAAAAATTAGAAAAACGTTTTGGCTATATCGGGGGACACTACACCCAAAGTTGTGCTATCTTATCTTGTTATAACAGAATTAATCAATTAAAAGGATCAACTTTATTGCATGAATATTTGAATTTGATTTCTACTGATTTAAAGTATGAAAAAAAGAAACAGATTACAATACGAACATCTAAAATGATGGATACGACTAAAAAACTGTTAGAATATGAGTTTCCATTCTTAAGTAAAGGGGACGTTATTGGATTCTGTTTCTTCGCTTTTTTAAAGTGTTATGAAAAGACATGGGAGTAGCAACAATAAACAAATAAAGATTCAAACACTCAATAGACAATAAAAGACATTATCAGCCGATAATGTCTTTTATTATATAAAGATACAACTCCCCCATTATAATTGCTATTAACGGAATTACTTTGTTAATAGCATATGATTTTAGAACTTTTCATTATGAATAGAGCCTAAAAAATATTTCGTAAAAATTCGCATTTTTGCCCCTCACCTCTCCCCCACTATATATTTTTTTGCAAAAAATTAACCGCTTGCGTATCTTTTTTGTATAATCAACAAATAAAATACGTTAATTATACGTATTTTATTTGTATATTTGATGTATTTTAATTGTATTTATAACATTAAAAAAACATCAAATATGCAATACTTTTTCGCATATAATGAGTATTTGCAACGTATAATATGAGAAAAAATGATGTGTTTTTTACATCAATTTTACGTTAAACTCTTGTATTCCCAAATTTTATTCTGTATAATATAGTTATAAAGTCGAATTAAAGAATTGGAGAGATATAAAATGTGCAATTTAGAACAAATCGCTTTAGATTTAGCAAATGGATTTATAAAGGTAGCTAACAAAGAAACACTTTGTTATGAAAATAAATTACGAAGAATCAGACATAATGAGTTTTCAGTTCTAACTCAATTTAACGAAACTATCTATACGTTTGAAGGAAATCAATACGTTCTTGATCCTGTTGGTGAAATTACAAGTGGAGGACGTAATAATTCACGTTATGGATCGGATCAATATTTATTAGAGTGTTTAATTGCAATTTCAAAAGTAACAGATAAAGTCGATATTTCATTGACGATTGGACTTCCTTGTAAAGATCATGGAAATGATACTATTAAAAAGAATATTGTAGATAAACTGGTAGGAAGTCATATTCTTAAAATTAAAAAGAATGATTCAGAAGTTGCTCGTGTGCTTGAGATAAAAGATGTAACAATCCTTTGTGAGCCTGTCGGAACGTTATTAGACTTAATTGTTGATGAAAACTTACATATCGTTCCCGAATTAGAAGAGAGTAAATTTTTAATTGTAGATATTGGACATGGTACAATGGATATAATCGAAACAAATGGACTACATATCACCAACAAAGATCATGCTAATATTGGAGGAATGACACTTGTTCAAGACTATTTAGAGCGAATTAATGCTAAATATAGTGATACTGGGAAAGTGTTTAAAGAATCTGATGTTACAATTATTCCTAAAAATAAAATCAATAGATATAACGAAGAATGGGATTTTTCACAAGAACTAACAAACTCAAAAAAACATATAGCAAATGAAATCACATCTATTATTAGTCAAAAAGGATATGCTTATGAAAATTATGATTTAGTAGTTTTTACTGGTGGTTGTTGCCTTCAAATCAACGATTATCTAGCAGTACCATCAAATGGTGTTATTCATGAAAATTGCCAAACTGCTAACGTTAATGGTTATAAAAAATATGCACACATCATGAAAGGATAAAATACTTATGGCAAAAGAAATTAAATTTCCTAAAAGACAAAACGTTACTTTTTACGAAAGAGATAAAGAATTGTATCATCAAATATTAAAATTAGCTGATAAAGATGGTCGCTCGGTAGAGGCCTATATAAGACACTTACTACATTCAGTTGTTCCAACAAAGTTAGAGCAAGGTAGCGTACCATCATTCTCAAATCAAGAAGAATCATCTACAATTCAAGAACCTACCACTAACTCTAATAATGGAGCGTCTGCAACAAGAGAAAAATTACTCGGTAAGTTGAATAATTAACGAAAAAAAAAGGATACTGCGGTAACAGTATCCTTTAAAAATCAAATCTACAAGAGATATGTGATTTTATATTAGCAATTTAATTTTATCATATCTCTTTATAATCTGTAAAGAAAAAAGGAGAAATGAAAATTATGTTATTACAATCTACTATTTATGCTATCGGACTATCTAGCATGGGATATGCTTTTTATCAATCTTTTAAATATAATAAGAAATTAAATCTAGCAATCGGAGTTAATTACTGCGATTTAAGTGATCTAAATAAAAAACAGATTATTGATTTTGTTGAAAATGAAGTGAAGTTTGCTCTAAAAAATGGACAAGAATCATTCATCTTAACTTACGATCAACTCGACTTAGATCAATTTGACTACGGTGTAGATGTAGAATTATATGATTTATTTGATAAAGCTAATTCACCATTATTTAAAAAAATTGATATATTTGAAAATCATATTCATTGTTATTTATCAGATGTTGCAAAAGCAACGTCTTTTTTTATAACGCTGTGTTAGACAATTTTGTTGATAAGTTGAATAGGCCCCCCAAAAATAAAATCATAATGATGGCTATAAAACATCTTATAGCGCGAAAAAACGCATAACGAAAGCACGTTGATGGTTATCAACGTGCTTTTTAATTTATTTAACGTGTAAAGTTAATTTTTTTTCACTATATAAGATAGATTCCAACTCTTGAATTGAAGTTTTAACGTTAAAAGATGCGCTTAAAACATCATTTACATAGTCAATTAATGATTTGCTATCGTTTGATTTGAATACAACTTCATTCGCTTCATTCTTAATCACAAATAATTCTTTTTGCATTAAATATCACTCACTTTCTTATCTTTAATTTTACCATATGTGCTTCTAATTATTAATTCAAAACACCTTATCCAAATAAGGATTACGGTGTTTTTAGTTGCAATGAAACTTTTCTATATTACTAAAATGATATGACCATATTGTAACACAAAAAATCCCCTTGTTCCTATTGGATCAAGGGGATTTTTTGATAACCGTATGTTTTTATTAACTACTATCTATTATACCAATTTTTAAAAATAAAAAAAGACCTTATAGAAAATATTCTATAAGGCATTAGTATATTATTTAAGTAGGTTTTCAATGGAATACTTAGCATTATAACATAACCCTTGCTAATAAAAAAGATAGGAAATAACCCATCTTTTTTTATTAGCAACAATCACGTTTATGTAACTACTAGGAAAAGCACAACTTTATCCTGACAAAGTTCGACAAAAAAGGCAATAAAAAAAGAGGTTGTAGATTAGGTCTACAACCTCTTTTCATTATAACTTAATAGCTTTTTTTATAGAAATACATCATGCATTACACTAAATAGTTTATCATATTTTTAAAATTATATCATTCAATTTGATAGATTAAATTCAGCATATAAATTTGTCATTTCCTCTTTATATCTCATAATCAATTCCCATTTTTTATATGATGGGTGAGGAAGATACTTTATATCACATTTTAATTCCATATCTTCAATTATCTTTTTAAAATAATATTCAGCAAAACTACCACAAACAATTATCATCTTACCATCACTATTAAAGTGTATGTTCTCCATTCTTTCTTTAAAATCTTTTAAAACTAAACACTCAAACTCATTAATATTCTCGTTGTCACGATTAGTAACAGCTTTAGGATTATCACGAACTACATTCAAATCTTCTATTGAATCAGAATATTCAATCGCAAATTCATCAATTTTTTGTAATGGTACACGAGAAACATTTAAAACAGAAATATTACTTATTTCCTTTTTATCCAGTAACGTCCCCAACGCTTCATCACCAAACCCCAATACGTTACTAATAGATTTTCCACTTGATCCAGCAACTACATATTGATTCTTCAATTCTTCTTTATGTGGTGATTCCACAATAAAAATATATTTTGAATCTTTATATAAAAACTCTTTCACATCACCTTTATACTTAGTAAAATACTCAATATATTTATTGTCATTGGTACTCATTATTTCATTACCTCACTATCTTTCAATATTACTAAATCTATTAATTTTTCTATTCTCTCTTTGATTCTGTCTACTAACCATTTCAGCATATTCTTTAACTTCTTTAATCTTATCAATCTTACTATTAATTGCTTTATATTCTCGTTTCAATGGTTGTAACTTACTATTAATGTCTTGTAGAGAATCTTTAACTTTTGATAAATCTGTATTCGGATCAATGTTATATCTTGATAAAACATTCAATGAACCCTCTGCAAGATTAATCTCTCCAATATGACGATCATAGAATTTCTGCTTATTGAATCGTAACTTGATTTTTTGATATTTGTCATAAACTTCTTTATGCTCTTGATAGGTCGCAAGTTCTTTATAAACCGTACTCAATTCATTATACTTAACTTCTAACTGCTTAATATTATCTTTAACTTGATTTCCATTTTTCCAAATATCTTTAATTTTCTGATCAAAGTCTGACATAGTTTTAATATTTTCTTGTCTGATAAATAATAGCTGATTAGCCAATGTCTTAACATCTTGAATCTTTTGTTTACGTGCTTGATAGAATAAACGCTTTTCAAAGTTAATCGTCTGATCTGTCTTAGTATCTTTAACATGATGTTTCTGACGTTTAAATAAATTTGATAGAATCGGCTTATCATGAATCGTAACCTTTTGTGTAGATTGCTCCTGTAACGTATTTAAAGGCTCTCCTAAACGTTCTTTAATACGTTGAGGGGTATAATCCTCACCCAATGTATCTCCCCTCATAAAACGTTTAGCATGAGGTAATTTGAAAGACCATTGTTTGCCCTCCTTAAACTCAATCTTTTGTTCAGTTAGATTCACTTTAAATTCATCAATCGTTTTAGATTTTGAAATAATCGTATCTAATATTTGTTTCAACTGTTCTCGTAATCCAGTCGGCTTAGTATACGGTTGAGTTTTATTTTGATAACGATTCTTTGTATTTGTTCCTCGTTGAATATTAGATGGAGTTAATCCATTCTCAATACATAACTGATTACTAATTGATTTAATCTCTGCTATCGTTTTATAAGGAATCGTTTTTAATTTATTTAAAGTTTTATGAGAGTAGGCATTAATCACAATATGGTTATGAAGATGATCTGTGTCTGTATGAGTAGATACAACGAACTCATAATCACCTTTTGTAAATTGTTCAGCTAATTTTTTTCCAATCTCATGAGCTAACTCTGGACTAACTTTATCCTTTAGATTAAAACTTTGAATTAAGTGATAAGCTAAATTTTCTTTTCCTCCAACTTTACTATAATCACCTTTCGCACGTTTAGAATTTTCAATCGTCATTTCAAATTCCAAATCAGCAAATTCCGGTGTCACCTCATGTCCATAAACTAAATTTTTTGCACCGACTTTTTCTTCTTGGAGAATATAGTCCATGACTTTTTTCACAGTTGCTTTAATTGCTTTCATCTTTACATATGCCATGACTTACCCTCCTTAAAAATTTAAACCTCTTATGATTGTTTAATTTTATTCGTATTACGGACCAATTCTCTGACTAATCGAATAATCGTGTCTTGACCGTTTTTTATTTCTTTTAAATCACTCTCATAAACTCGGTGATTAGAATTAATCCCTTTAGCAATCTGATTAATGTTATTTCCGATACGAGATACTTCTGACATTAACTGCTTTAAGTCTTTATCATCTGCCGACTGTAAGTTAATTACATATCCATCTATTAACATCTTTCTAGCGTAATTCTCAAATTTTTTAAACCCTAACTTTTCACTATTATTCAATATCATTTCTTTTTCTTTTTCTGTAACCCTAAACATCATCTGTTTAGGTCTTGTACGATTTTTCATCATTCAAACTCCTATCTTTAAAAAACTAGGGGATTGGGGGAACCCCAAAAAGTGAACAAAAGTGAAAATCTGCGATTTTCATTTTGTCGAAAGTGGCTAGCCACTTTCAATTCTCGCTATTCTACTGCTTTCCCTATTTCCTCCCTATCTTACCACCCTTATTTTTAAATTTCAATTTATTTTATTCTTTCAAACATTGATTTTAGGCAAAAAAAAGAGCCACCTTTTTTAGGTGGCTCTAACTTAAAAAATTTCTTTTAACTAACTACAATTATTAGGTTCACGTTTATATTTCCATACCTTTTCCTTTTTTAGTGATGTTCGTTAAATCATTTTCATGTGAATTTCTTTCTTTAATCATTTGCAACTTTTCTTTTATAGAAATTCTTTCATTTTTAATACTCTTTCCATCATGAAGTAATTCGTGTGGTGAACGGTCATTCCCACGACAATCAATATTTTTTAAGTTTTCTAATTCTTGAATTTCTAAAGTCTGTAAATTATTAAAAGCACATTCTAAATGCTCTAAATCCTCACAATGATTTAGCTGTAATTCGCTTAATCGATTGGTTGAACAATCCAACCATATCATACTATCAGGCACTTCTAAGGTTGAAAGGAAATTATTTCGGCAATCTAATTGTTCTAAACTAGATAGTTCTTGAACTGGCAAGTCATATAATAGGTTATCTTGACACGTTAAATAAATGAGTTCGTCACAACCTTTAAAATTTAATTCTTCTAATTGATTATGACTACTAAATAAAAATTGTAACTCTTCTCGTTCTGAAACATCTAATGTTTTTAAATTACAAAAAGACACATCTAACGTTTGAATCTCTTTTGGAATATCTTCATTTTTTAATTCATTCAAATGAGTGCTACTTGCATAAATTTTTCGACATTCACTATTCACTCCCTTTAATGTTTGAATCGGATTATACGACACATCTAAATGTTTTAATGAGGTAAACTGCTCAATTCCTGTTAAATCGTAGATTTGAGAGTTTGGAATTAATAAAACTTTCTGTGCTTGAATCACTGGTAACTGTTCATAAACTAACGTTGTATTATCACTTAACTTATCTTGTTCAAATACTTCAATTAAAATAGCTTTTCTAAAATTCTCATCTGGAAATAAATCATTCATACTTTCATAAGGAATTGGCAACTCAAGATTATTAAGCCACTCCATGCAATACTCTTTATTATTAAACGGCTCAATAAAAACATTTCCATGTGTGTTATCAATCCCTATCCATTGTTCTCCCTCTTTAGAATAGAAACTTCCATAATCAGATTCTTTCAAAGAATGATTATCGTATCTTTCAATTAATGCCTGAACTTGTTCTTCTGTTAAAAATTTAATGGTTGGATCAATCACTTTAACTTCCTCAACATTGACATTCGGATTTCCATTCAATTTCAAATCACAAATAGAAGCTAAAGAATAAAATGTCACACATTCTAAATGATTATTTTCACTTTCAACGTATTTCAATATCTTATTTTCAGATAAATCTAATTCTGAAATAAAGTTATTATTGCAATAAAGAGTTTCTAAACATGGACAATCAGCTACTCCTAAATCATCTAATTCATTTTCACTACAAGATAATTCTCTTAAAACGGATTGATTTTCTAAATCTAATGATTCTAAATTGTTCAAAGTTACATCTAAAATTTCTAAGGTTTCAGACTTAGGTAATTTTAAATTATGAATGTGACAAGCATAAGCGTATAACTCTTTTAATCCTATTAAATCAGATACATCTAAATTAATAATCGGATTATTTGAAACATCTAACTTTCGTAACGATTCAAAATATTCAATTCCTTTTATATCTGTCAATTTATGTTTTTCTAAATTTAAAACTTCAATTTTTTTCAATACTTCTAAATCTGATTTAAAAATATCTGTTGTTCCATCATGGCGATCTAATAATTGCTCAACAATGATTTTTCTAAAATTTTTATTTGGAAATCTAGAATTTATTACTTGGTCATATTCAAATTGTTTCCAAAAATCCATATACCCTGTCATTACACAATCAATCTGATCTTTGTCTTGTTCAAAATTTTCAAAATCGGTATGCAGCTCAAGATAACCATTTTCAACTAACTTAAATTTTTCTAAGTCTTTTTGAAACTCTTCCCAAGTTTCTTTAGTCATTGTTCCATCTTCTAATAAATCTTCAAAATCTTCAATCTCACAAAAATACATCTCTTGTTCAGTATTAATGCTTTCTAAAGCAAAATGACGTAATAATATACCGCAATCTTTTAATTGAATTTTACTTTCATTAACCACTGATTCTTTTCCACTCATTATCTTTCCACTTCCCTTTTATAATTAGATCTTCCATTTTTCACTTGTTGGTGAAGTTTTGTATTTGCATGACTTAATCGACTTTTTATAGATTCTTTAGTTGGTTGATAATCTTGTAATTGATATTTATCCTTTAAAAAAGAAATCGCTTGTTTAAAGCTCAAATTTTCGATATTAGCAATAAATTTTATTGCATTTCCACCCTCACCACAACCAAAGCATTTATAAATTTGCTTATCCGGTGAAACCACAAATGAAGATGTTTTTTCTTCATGAAATGGACATAACCCTTTATAATTTTTTCCGGCTTTTTCTAATTTCACATAGTCACTAATAACTTCAACAATATCTAATTGTGATAAATAATGCTTAATAAGATTCGGTGAAATATCCTTAATCTCTTCATTTACTTTTTCATTTTTTTGTACTTTTTCAAAAACCTTTTGATATTTCGGATCTGATTCACACTTTGTTCTACAATATGAGTAATAGTCGATTGGAGAATTAACAATATCAGTTAATAGATTTTCATTTTTAAGACATTCACATGGATCATTCCCCTCCGGAAACATAGCAAACTTAATATTTTCAACTGGCTTATATTGAGGATTATTTTCTCGCATAGTAGCACTTAAAAATTGTGCATTGGTAATTGAGGCCTTAAATCCGGCAAAATCACCATCATAGCCAAAAACAAACCTTTCTGCTCCCTCTCTAGCTAACATTTCAATATGTTCCTTAGTTAAGGCAGTTCCTAGCGTTGCTACAACGTTATAAATTCCTTTTTGATGATAAGCGATTAAATCTAAAATCCCCTCTACCAGATGAACCTCTTTCGATTCTCTTATAAATGGTTTTGCCCTATGTAAGTTATAAAGGGTTTTGGTTTTAGAGAATCCCATAGATTCCGGACTTAATAGATATTTAACATCATTATTTACATCTGTTGTCCTACCATTAAACCCACAAATTTCCCCTCGACAATCTCGAATTGGAAACATAATTCGTTTCCAATTTCTTTCACCCCCTTTCTCATTTAAAAGTCCTAATGACTTTAATTCCTCTTGATGATTAGTCTTTAATTCATTTAAACAAAAAGAATCACTAAAACCTATCTCAAATTCTTTGATAGATTCTAAAGTGATTCCTCGATCCATTAAATATTTTAATTGTTCTTTATTTTCCAATAATGCTTTTTGATAAATCTTATTTGCTTCATTCAACAACTTCTTCTTCATCATCTAATACCTCCGAAAAATCTAATTGCTGAATTTCTTCAATAGATACAGTTCTTATAAATTCAATACATTCAGTTAATATTTTACTCTCATAATCAAATTCTTTTTTTCCATTCATAAATAAATTACTTTGAATCATTTGATTTAACATAACCTCTTTTGACTTTTGAGGTTGCAAATATGACTTAATCATAGATAAATGATCTAAATTTAACTGTTCTTTTCTCATACTTGTTCTAATTCTCCTTTAGTTTTATTAATCGCTTTTTCTCTAGTTTTTTCTAATGATAATTGTTTATCCTTTGCCTTTGCCAATTTCTCTTTTAATGATGGCTTTGTCACTTCCATGTCTTTATCAGTAACTTTTTCTTTACTCAATTCAAGTAAAACTTCATCTATTTTAATAATTAATTCAGAAGATTTTTTCTGAATTAATTCTAATGAATCCTTTAATTCATCTAATTCTTGTGTTGAACTCCAATTTCCAACGTAAGAAAAACTATAATCAGATGTATCTATTCCAAAATATTGTGATACCGTATAAGCTACACTTTCAGCTTCAACCTCCTTTGTACGCTTATCTTTGCGACGACCATGAAAACTACTATGTAGCTCTGCATGAGCCATTTCATGAATCATAGTTTTTATCGTTTGAATTTCACTCATTCCAACTTGAATAGCAATTTTATTATCTTGGAAACTATAATAACCTTTTGCTCCTGTCGGAATAGATTCAAAATTGATAGGTACAGTTGAAACTTTTGTCAAAGCCTGTATCATATCTTCATAACCCTCTATATCCCCTTGTAAGCCTGTAACAATGCTTGGAAGAGGTTCTCCATCTGTCTGTGATACATCAAAAACATAACCAACTTTAAATTTTGGAATGACGATTTCTACTTCTTCTTTCACTTCATTTCCGTTATTATCTAATACTGGTCTTTGAGTTTTTGGATCAATCTTTGTCATTTCCTCTTTTATCTTATAAGGTGTAGGAATTAAAATAGCAATTCCACTTTCACCTTTTTTTACATGGCGATTAAAGTCATTTTTCCAACTTACGAACCCGGCAACTTTTGTAGCATTTGGCATTTGTCGATAAATTAAAAGATTGTTCCTCGAAGAATATTTATGAAATTTAGATAGTACATTCAAATACTCTTTCAATTTTCCGGTTTCAAATACTTCTTTAACCCCTTTATCTAAATCTTCTGTAATTTGTTGAACTTTATTTTTAATCTGCTCTTGTTTTTTCATAAAAAATCCTTTCTTATAAATAAAAAAATATGTAGCATATGATAATCTACGCTACATATTTTTTATTTGATATTTAAAATAAAGTAATCTAATCACTCTAATAATTGTTAATACCATGTAAAAATTCATTTTAATAAATCGCCAAATCGTAATTGGAACTGCCCCCATAAATACCATTAATAGATTTATTAAAAAAGTCACTGGTGATAATAAATATATCACCAAACTAAGTATGCGAAAAAAATTACAATAAAACGTACATAATAAGATATATTCCCATAACCATTTTAAATCAAATTCAGAAATAGTACGATTTTTTCCGCTAGCAAATAAAATAAATAAGAATATTAATGCCGGATATATAACATTTTTTGAAAAGTCTAAGATTATTTTTTTCCAACTTAAAGTTGGGTGTGATGGTACATACTCATTATAATTATTAAATTCTGTATATTCAGTTTCATTATAAATCACTTGCATAATAAATCACCTTATTATTTAGAAAAAAAATCTAATTATGACATTTTTTTCTTTAATTATAACATAAGATGAATATATAGTATACTAATACTCACTTTTACAAACTTACTCTAAAGATTCAAAAATAGTCGCATATTTAGTATTTGGAGCGTATCGTTTTGCCACTGCATATCCATCAGCTACTAACTTAGCATTTAACATATCATTTGAAATATTTTCAATATTACTTAAATTTATATCATTGGTAAGCCAAACATAAGCTAAAGTACGATTATATACGTCCAGTTGATCTACGTCATATTCTAAATATAGAATTTGTCCTACTTCAAGTAGCGATTTAGTGTACTCACTAGCTATATCACCATCAAGTGTATTTTTACTTTGATCGGGATGTACGCTTTCTGGGGTATCAATCCCAATTAAACGTACTCTCACATCCTCACCATTTGAATTAGTAACGATCAATGTATCTCCATCTACAACACGTTTCAAACTAACTTCTTCTAAACTAATCTCATTTGATTCATCTAATACTGTATCTCCAACACTAGATTTTAATAAATGCTCTTTGAAATCTTTATAAGTATTTAAAAAACTAATAAAACAAAAAATAAATATACCTAAAGTAAATAATCTATTATTTTTTTTCTTTTTTCTCATAATTAACCTCTACTTTTTATTAGTTTTAGGAAATTCTAATGAGAATTTAGGGTATTTATCATTAAAATCTACTTTAATAATAGCGTCATATTCTTTTCCTGTTTTTTGACTTTTTAATCCTTTAACAAGAACCTCGCCTTTATTTAAAAAAGATTTTGCGATTGTCTTAGTAATTTTTTTACCTTGACTTTCAAAAAATTTATTCTCTTTCCATAAGGCAAATGAACACTCTCTATTTGAACAGTAGAAATTTTTATCGCTCTCATGTACTGGACTTTGGCAATTAGGACACTTACCGATTTCTTCTTTTTGGGGTTTATTATTTTCAAATTGGAACGTTGCAACAGTTGATTTTTCTTGATTTACAACTTCTGTAACAAATGATTCAATCTCATTCATAAATTGTTGTGAAGATAACTCTCCACGTTCGATTTGATCCAATTTTTCTTCCCACTCGGCTGTCATTTTAGCACTTGTTAAAAGAGGGGGGAGAATAGACATCAATTTATGTGCTTTTTCAGTTGCTATTAAATAATTCTTTTCACGTTGAACAAACCCACTTCTAATAATCGTTTCAATGATATTGGCACGAGTAGATGATCGCCCAATTCCTTTTACTGATTTTAAAATAGCTGATAATTCTTTATTATCTTCAATCTGACATTTCTCCATAGCTTCAAGTAATGTTTCATCAGTAAAATGTTGTGGTGGAGTGGTTTTCTTAGATTCAATTTTAATGTCATTTATCTTTAATTCTTGATTTTCAGTTAAAAGAGGAAGTAAAATTTCTCCTTTTTCTTTTTTATTAATTTTTAAAATCTCTCGACACTTTATCTCTAATGCACGATACCCTAAGTCAATTAAATTTTGTGTTTTCGCTTCAAATTCATAGCAATCTACACCGATAGTTACTTTAGTTGATTGATACATATAAGGGGAGTATGTTGCACTTAACATCTGATAAGCAACTAATGTCATAATCTTTCGTTCTGATTCACTTAATGTAGCCCAATCATGCTTAATCCCTGTTTCAGTAACTAAGATAGCGTGATGATCCGTAACTTGTGAATCATCAATGACACTATCTATATTTATTTTATTTTCTTTATAATCATGACTTAATGGCACTGGTTGAATCTCTTTTAGTGAGGATATTAAAGAAGTGATTAACTCTTTTTGTGATGAACTCACAAATTTTGAATCTGTACGAGGATAAGTCATTAATTTATTTTCATACAATTTTTGAACAATATCTAATGTTTGTTGAGCAGAATAACCAAATAATCTATTTGATACTTTTTGTAAAGCAGTTAAATCATAGAGTTGTGGTGCTTTTTTTACATTATCCTTTGTTTCAATTTGTCGTACAACCGCATTTAAGCTCGTATAAGAGTTTTTAATTTGTTCTGCAATACTTTTATCATCAAGCCTTAAACTAGCCTCAAAACTATCTAAAATCAGTTTCACAATGTAATAATCTTTAGGAATAAAACTAATGATTTCTTTATCTCTTTTAGAAATCATATTAATAGTGGGGGATTGCACTCGCCCCACATTTAAAACATTACCATTACCGTACTTTATAGTAAAAAGTCGTGTACTATTAATTCCAACTAAAAAATCAGCTTGTGAACGACACTTAGCTGATTCTAATAATAATTTTTTCTCTGATCCATCAAGTAAATTCGCCATTCCCTCACGAACAACTGAATCTTCAAATGAAGAAATCCATAAACGTTTAACTGGCTTTTGACAGTGAATATACTCATAAATAAGCCAAAAGATTAATTCACCCTCTCGTCCTCCATCAGTACCACAAATTAAGGTACTAACATCTGAACGCTCTATTAATTTTTTCACATTGTAAAATTGAGATTTTGAGTTTTCAATAATTTTTGTTTTCCACTTTTGAGGAATAAAAGGTAACGTATCTAAATCCCATGCTTTCAGCGATTCGTCATAATCTGCCATCATAGCATTTGTAATTAAATGACCGTAACACCACGTCACTACATAATCACTATTTTCTAAATAACCATCTTTAGTTTCAAATTGTCCGATTGCTTTTGCAATATCTATCGCTACACTAGGCTTTTCTGCAATAATCAATTGTTTCATGTTATAAAAATCTCCTTTTGAGTAAATAAAAAATAAAGTTAATTATTTCCTCTAGATTTCTTTGGTTTATATAATCTTAACGTATAACTTAAACCTGTTTTAGGAATAGAAAAAGTCAAGTACCCACGACTATTAATCGTGATGACTTGACCGATTTTTTGACTAAAGCTAATTCCTGTTTTACTCACATTGAGATAAGTTCTTTTCCCTAACCTTACTCGTTTACGAAACTTCCACGACATCTGAATCTTTCTCCTGTTCTGATTCTTGTTCTGCTTTTAATGACATTAAAAATTCTTTAACTTCCTCATGACTGAAATTTAATTCATTTAAAATCCCTAAATATTCAGTTGATTTTAATTCTTCAATTTTTTTTTGGCGATTGGCGATTCTTTTCTTTAAAGCTTCAATTTTTTCTTCATCTTTTTTTATTAAAGTTTCTAATTCTAAAATTTTACTCATTTTAAATTTCTCCTAATCTATTTTTGGTAAATAAAGTTCCGGATCTAATCGTACTCCATCTTTTTTATATTCTAAATGCAAATGAGGGCCTGTTGATCTTCCAGTTGAGCCTGTAAGTGCAATCTTATCACCTACTCTTATTGTTTGACCGACTTTAACCAAAACTTCTTCACAATGGGCATATAAAGTTTCTCTATTTCCATCTTGTATAATAAGATAATTTCCATAACCATTAGGATCGTAAGCTACTCTAGTGACTATACCACTCATACAGGCTTTTATTGGTGTTCCTAAAGGCTTAGGAATATCTAACCCTGTATGAAATTCTAATTGCTCTCCTGTTGTTGGATTTATTCTATAACCAAATTTGGATGAATAATAATAAGTACCATCATACGGTGGAGCTAATTCACTAGAATAAATAGTTAATCCGTATTCTAAATACAGTAAATAAAGTTCATATTCTCCTGCATTAAACAACGTGTCTTTATTTAAAGTTAAATAATCATTCACACTAATACTTTCAATAGATACATAAAGTTCACTATTAATAAAATCTTTTTTCACCGTATAAAGTTCATGATGAAATTGTTTTATTTCATCTTTAATATCATCTAATTTAAAATCAAGATATTTACTAGAAAAGTACGCTAATAAATCATATGAATTAGTATTCAAATTAGAAAAGTCATAAATAATCTGCAAATTTGTCGTACCATCTATTTGACTTCTAATTTCATTTTGAAAATCTTGATCTAACTGTGACACATATAAATGAAACTCACTAATTTGTTTTTCATCAGATTGGATAATTGCTCCCATAGGACTAGAAAATCCGGAAAAACAAATAGGAATAACAACTAATATTAAAGCTAAAACAATACCTATTAAAAAAAGGACTGGATTTGACATGATAGATATTGTCATTTTTTCTAGTCCTTTTTTTGTTAATACTGATTTTATACTTGGTGATACTGACTGTGAAATAATCTGTTTTATTTTATAATTTTTTCTTAGCTGATTTTTTTTTCTAATTTCCAACATACGTTGAACGAAACTACTTTTAGATAAACTGCTACCTCTTTTTAAGTTATGAAATTCTTTTGCATATCGAACAACATCTTTCCCTCTATGATACGTCACATTTACATTCGTTTTCACCTTATATTCAAGATTTCCATGATCTTCTTCGATTATATTTTGCAATTCATTTTTACTAGCCTTAACTGCTGACTTTGTAAGGTAGTGACTTCCTGTAATAGCTGACTTAAAAATAGTTTTACTATTTCCTTTTGATGAAGAAACAAATTGCTTGAACGAATTTAATCCTTGATAAGTTTTCCTACTACTTTCATAAAAATTTATGCTAGTTTCTTTAATATCTGACGTTAATTCAGAGGTTTCATCATTATTATTTACTTTTAAAAGGCTAATCGTAGTATCAACCTTGGACATTATCCCTTTACTTTTACCTACTTTTTTATTCTTAGAATTAACCACTTCATACTTATCAGATATTTTTGATTCTAATGATTGCCGACTTTCCTTAACTCCATATTTATTATTGGAATTTAGCTTAGAGGTATGAGGATTGGCTACAACCTTTGATTCTAATGATTGCTGACTTTCCTTAACTCCATATTTATTATTGGAATTT
>NZ_JAMQUU010000020.1:0-54176 GCF_025594975.1 Turicibacter sp. T129
ATCTAGCTGAACGGGAACAATGATTGGATTCTCTTTCATAAAAAAATTGACCTCCTTTTCTTTGATAGCTTCATTTTAGCTCAAAGTTGGAGGTCAAAATAGACAGGTTTATATTACCCGCTTACGCAATACCACTTAAAATATCAAGCTCTTTTATTTTTTTTATAGTCAATCTCCCCTTCATGTATATCTAAAGTTTATGGCATAGTCACTCTAGGCTCTAAGCTAATATTTAGTTTCTTTATAATCACAATTCTATCATGTTCATTTTCAAGTGATATTTTATTTCACCTTATAATCTAAACCTGTATCAATGCTATTTATAAAAAAATATCATTAAAGGTTAATTTTAGAAATCAATATCATTAAATCGTTTTTGAATTTCGGTTGTCCAAACCGTTGAATTATTGAGGATATCTATAAACTTTTCATCACTTTTTCCATCTCCAAAATATGAGGCACAATCCGGATGAATATGAAGAGCAGCTTGGATCGAGCTTAAAATTTGATCCGTGACTTCATCACAGTGAAGAATATTGATTGTCTCTTCACTATAACGCCCACTTTGACGGCATCCTAAATCAATCGCCATCTTTCCATAAACACACGCTTCACGAATTCCCGAGCTTGAATTCCCAATAATGAAGTCACAGTTTTTTAGTAATGTTAAGAAATATTCAAAACGCATAGATGGATAAACTAAGAAGTTTGGATGAGTTTCAAATCGCTTATACTCTTTTAAAATAATGTCACTTCCATGATCGTTATTTGGATAAATCACAACATATTGTCTACCCGATTCAATAACGGCATCAACGACATTTTTAACCTTCTGTGGTAAGTGATCCACTTCTGTGGTCACTGGATGATACATTAAAATACTAAATGTCTCAAATGGAATTTCATATTTGTCTTTTACTTCATCCATGTTTGGCAAAGTATCTGAATACATAATATCTAAATCAGGTGATCCAAAAACAAAGACTGATTCTTCTTTTTCTCCTAATTGTAAAATACGTTTTTTCGCTTCATCATTCGCTACCAAGTGGAAGTGAGCCATTTTTGTAATCGCATGACGAATCGATTCATCAATTGTTCCTGACACTTCTCCACCTTCAATGTGCATGACTTTGATGTTATTAAAAGCTCCAACGATAGCTCCTGCTAAAGCTTCTAAACGGTCCCCATGAACCACAATTAAATCGGGTTTTACTTCATCGCAATAATTACTCAATCCTGTAATCGTGTTACTAAGTGAGATATCCATTTGGTCATGTGAACTTGATTTTTGATTAATATATTTATAAATATTTTTGAATCCATCTTTTTCTACTTCATGATAAGTTGATCCGTATTTACTTAACATATGCATTCCGGTTACAAAGACGTGTAATTCAAAATGTGAATCTGTTTCAACCCTTTTCATTAATGATTTTAATTTTCCATAATCAGCACGTGTTCCTGTTAAAAAAAGTATCTTCTTCATTGTTACGCCTCCAAATCAGCCCATGAAAGATGCTCATCACATTCGATATCTTTATTGATGACACGCCCCATTAATGATTCATAGTGTTCAGCTTTAATTTCACCTGTACCTGGACGTTTTACCCAAATGTTATCATGAGTTAAAACATCACCTTTTTTTAACTCTTTTGTTGTTACAACTGTGGCAAATGCAAAATCAATGGTCACTTGTTCTTCTTTAGCTGCTTCTTTTTTTCCACCACGCATTTGTTGGATTTGAGCACTTCCATCAATGAGTTCTTTTAATTCTTTTGGATCCATTGAGCAAATGATGTCTGGTCCTGGACGGTCTTTTGAATCTGTAAAGTGACGTTCTAAAACTGATGCCCCTAAAGCTGCTGCTGCTAAACAAGCGTTGTTGTTTATCGTATGATCAGATAACCCAATGATGGCATTAGGGAATTCATTTTGTAATTCAATCATTCCACCTAAACGAACTAAATGAGCCGGTGTTGGATAAAGATTGGTACAATGTAATAACGAATATTTAACCCCGTGTTTCTCCATGATTTCAACTGATTTACGGATACTTTCAATATCATTCATTCCCGTTGATAAAATAATTGGTTTGCCGTATGAGGCAATTAAATCGATTAATGGATAATTATTACATTCTCCTGAACCAATTTTATAGGCTTGAACCCCCATACGCTCTAACCGCTCCGCTGCTGCACGTGAAAATGGAGTACTGATGAAAATCATTCCTTTAGATTCAACATATTCTTTTAATTTAATCTCATCTTCCTCATTTAAAGCACAACGTGCCATGACGTCATAAATTGAAACATCTGTATTTCCTGGAATCACTTCTTTTGCGGCTTTTGACATTTCATCCTCAACAACATGTGTCTGATGTTTAATTACTTCCGCACCAGCTGCATAAGCCGCATCTACCATCTCAAACGCTGTTTTTAATGATCCTTCGTGATTAATTCCAATCTCGGCAATAACTAATGGTGCATAATCTTCACCAATTTTTCGATTTCCAATTTGCATATAGTTTTTCATTCCATTCATCTCCTATACCCGTCTATTAACAATTTTCTGATTTTTGCTTTTTTATACCTAAATGAATTAAGCTAATAATGTATCCAATAATACATGAGACTCCAATTGAAATAATTGCATAACTCCATGATGTAACTTCTGGATGATTATACTTTAAGCTAATCACAATAATAGCAGATGTAAAAAATCCTGCATAAGCTCCCATACTTGTCGCCTTTTTAGTGATAACTCCTAACACAAAGATTCCTGCTAAGACTCCTAGTACTAATCCCATAAAACTATTAAACCATTCATATGCCGATTTAATTTCTCCATTCGCTAAAATCATTGAAACAATAATCGCAATAATACCAACACCAAGTGAAACTAACTTTGCAATCTTTGTTTGTTTTTCTTCAGAGATTTGACGATTAAAACTATCTTGAATATCTAGAACCCAACTCGTTGCCACAGAATTTAACCCCGTTGATAACGTTGATTGAGAGGCAGCATAAATTGCAGCGATTAAAATTCCTGAAACTCCAATCGGTAACTGATAAACAATAAACGATGCAAAAATTTGGTCTTGATGTGCTGTTTGTAATAATTGTGGATTTTGATGATAAAAAACAAATAAAGCTGTCCCAATTAGATAAATAACCGTTGTCGTTCCGATTGATAAAAATCCATTTCCAAATGTCATCTTGCGTAATTCTTTAATATCTGTTGTTGTTGTAAAGCGTTGAACAACATCTTGACTTGAAATGTAAGAAGAAAACGTATTAATTCCTGCTCCAACTAAAATAATGAAGACACTTGATTTTAGAATATTCGGATCAAAAACAACTTCATTTGGAGCTAAAAATTTACCATTTTGTAATGTGGTAAAAATCGTTCCTATTCCACCATCAATTGAGAATACTAAATAGATTAACGTGAAAACAACACCTGCAATTAATACTAATCCTTGAATAAAGTCTGTCCATAATACTGATTTTAATCCACCACCATATGAGTAAACAATTGCAATAATTCCCATAATGATAATTAAAACATTAATATTAATCCCAACTAAAGGAGCTAATACAACTGAAGGTAGGTACATAATAATTGACATACGCCCGATTTGATAAATAATGAATAATAAAGCTCCTAGTACTCGAAGCCCTTTACTTTTATAACGAAGTTCTAAATAATGATAAGCCGTATCAATCTTTAGCTTACTATACACGGGTAAAAATAATCGGATGGTTAGTGGAACAGCAATGAAAATTCCTAATTGAGCAAACCATAATACCCAAGTTCCATTATAAGAGTTTCCAGCAATTGATAAAAAAGAAATTGGACTTAGTAAGGTAGCAAAGATTGAAACTGATGTCACCCACCACGGAATCGTTCCATCTCCTTTAAAGTATTCCTTTCCTGTCATCTTTTTCTTAGAAAAATACATTCCTGCAAATAAAACTGCAGCTAAATAAATGATGACAATTGCTAAGTCAATCATTGTAAAACCGCGCATTAAATTTCCTCCTAGTTATCTTCTAACATTAATTCTGCAATTTTTAAATCTAATAATTCATCAATATCAACATCATACTCATGTGCCATTTCATATGGAATGATATTATCATTTAAACTTGTTGTTTCATTTAAATTTTCATCAATTTTATTAATATAAATTGCTCCATTTACTCGATAAAAATCAGGGAAATCTTGACGACGAACCGTACTTGAACAATTTAATAAATTTTGAAGTTTTCCATCTTCACCAATTGTACGAATTAATACTGGATGCTCTTTAACCTTTGAAACACTAACTAATGACTCAGCTTCTAACTCTAACATTTTCTCAATTGCTTCATCAATATGGAATGGCTTTCGTAATGGTTGTGTTGGTTGTAATAAAACAAGATAGTCATAAGAATCTCCTGCTTTTTTTAATGCTTCAATACAGTGCAATACGGCATCAATCGTTTTTGCTGTGTCTGATGCTAAGTAATCAGGTCTTAAGAATGGGACATCTGCTCCCCACTCCTTCGCTACTGCTGCAATATCTTCTCCATCTGTTGAAACAACGACGCGATCAATATATTTTGATTTTAAGGCGGCGTCAATTGAGTATGCAATTAATGGTTTTCCTTTTAAATCGATAATATTTTTATCTTTAATCCCTTTACTACCTGCACGGGCTGGAATCAAAGCGAGGAATTTTTTATTTGATTTCATATTTTTCTCCTATTTTTTTATTAATTTAAGTTGATTTCTTTTCATAACAAAATAATACAAATACAGTGAATATACTATAATAATACTAATACACAAGATGCATCGAATAATAAAATGATGAATAGCTAAATAAGTCACTAACATACTTATGAAGATAGCGAATATACTTATCCACATATAATAATCTGGAAAATCTCGATGCTTCATTCCTTTTACAACGACAATATAGTGGAACATTAGCATTAAGAAGTATGAAACAGCTGTTGTAAATGAAGCACCTATAATGCCGTACTTCGGAATAATATAAATATTTAAGACAATATTTACGATCGCCGCTAGTAAAGTAGCAATTGGAATAATGGTTGTCTTCTCTTTTGCAAACTCATAATTAACATAAAACCCGTAAAGAAAAACAAAGAAATAAGCAAGTACAATTAATGGAACAGAATAAATTCCACTTTCATATTGCTTACCTCCTAAAACTAGTGTTATTTCAGGAGACGCTAGTAAGAATAAGGTCGTTCCAACGGAAAAGAAGATAATGTACTGTTTAGCATAAACCTTAATTAAATCATAGCATTTTTCTCTTAAATGATCGAAATACCATGGAACCCATGCATTATTAATTGACGTCCAAATCATCTGAACAATCGCTCCTACACTATATATTACGCTATAAATAGCAACATCAATATCTGTTTTGAAGTAAGCTAGCATAAAACGATCAGCCACATTTAACACCTGATGAGATAAAACATGAAAGATTAATGGTAGTGATAGCTTTAGACCATGTAACCAATCCTGCTTTAAAGATTTAACATTAACTCTCTTAACATATTTTATAAAAATATAACTAAAAACAATAGTGTTAGCTAATGTACTCGCCATCACCATCGCGAAATACGACTGATTTCTCATCATTAACACAAAGCTAACTGATAATAGAACAGTTAATAAGGTGAATACTAAAGAGAAGCATAAATGCTTCTTCGGTTGTTTCTTAATAATTAACTCGGAAGTGTAAATGCTCACAACAACTCCAATAAATGCTTGAACTAACATCATTACACCATACATTAAAGATGGCACTTGTAAGACATTAATCAAACTTGGGATGATTACTAAAGCTCCTAAGCATAAAAGTAAAATAATAAACGGAAAAATTGATATATTAGCGACATATGATTCGAATTCTTCTTCACTTCGACTATTATAACTTAAATTGACCGTTCCCTGAATTTGTAGTCCAATAAAAATAGTGACAATTGATAAACTTGCCGTAAATAATGAATATAATCCATAATCTTCTGGAAGCATCAACCTTGTATAAATCGGAAGTGTAAAAAAGGAAATTCCTCTCAGTAATAGTGTTCCTATAAAATAAATGGCACTTGATTTTATAAAGTTATCTTTCATAATTTCATCCTATTTTCTCTAGTTTATTCATCCTCTTATTATAGCGGATAATTCCAAATTGATTGACTAAGGCTGGATGGCACTCAGTTCCGACAAATACTAGTTCACTTTCTGAATCTAAGTAATCATTAGCTGCTGTTGAAAATAACGTAATCACTTTTTTAAATTGAATCTCATTAAAACGTAGCAACTCAGCTGGGAACGGTTCTGATAGCACATAACTCTTTGGAAAATGTTTTTTATAATCTGTGACCTCGCGTGGATGAACTTTAATTAATAATAAGTCTTCATCCATGTCTTTAACAATTTCTTTATAAAGATTAACCTTCTCTTCTTCAGTCATTAAACAGTCTTCAGATAATGGTTGAGTGAGTAATAAGTATGGATAATCTTTCATTTCCTCTATTTTTTCTAAATTGAAGTTGAAAATATTCAAGATTTTTTCCTTTTCATCTAATGACTTATTACGCCATAAATCCTTTAAATTAATAAGATGCACTTTATCTTCAATGCAACTTGGAATTTCTGCTAATCCTGTTAAATAAATATCTTTTACATTATCATCTAAACCAAAGGTCTGGCGAATTCCAAAAACTTTATATAAAATACGATAAAATAAACTAAGATTTGTCCAATCTTTAATTTCTGTATAATTAGCCAATCCATCTTCAAGCAATGTAAAAGGATAATGGGAAACAAAATAATTACCTCCTGGGATATGATCCTGGCCAAAAGCTTGAACTATCTCCTTTTTATAGGGCTTAATCGCTTTACCAAGTATTCGATTCAAAGCTAAAACCGCACCTAACTCACTTAATTTTCTTAACAAATAAGATTTCTTCTTTAACTTTTGATTACTCATCACATGAAAGTTTTTTGGTAAGTTTTTTGTAATACTCGGGTTGATTCCATCTGAAATAAAAAAGTAAGTTTCATCCACCTGATTTGTAAAGTTTAATAAATATATTAATAAGCAGTAGGGGGAATCAAAAATACCAATATATTTGATAGGACTCATTCTTCTTCACCTTCTTTTGTTCAACAGTATATTACAAAATTTTAACATCAATCGATAACATAGTAAATGCCTATTAGCGATATTACAAATTATTCAACAATCAAAAAGGTGTGGCATTAATCTCACACCTTTTCGACTATTTATTCGCTTGATACTCAAAACTAATAATCGTATCTCCATGTCCTGTTCGTTCTGATTCCTTCGGTAACTTCATAAAATCTCCATAAAAGTTTGTTAAGTAATCAATATACTTTTCCGGTGCATTAAATTCCTGACCTTCAAATTCAACTCGAACAGGTTCCCCATACATCTGTGTTGGAACAATAGATTTTTCATAATTCATACTTAAGGCCTCTCCACAAAGAGGAGATTTTTTTTCTTGTAAGTCAATAATTTTCTGAAGTATCCTTTTTTTCACTGCTCTCTTTAATTTAGATGGAATAATAGAAAATCCAATATACGGAATATATAAGCACGCACGTAAATAACCTTTTAAACTTTTATTATCTTTTACCATTGATCTAATTAATGGCTCAAAGCACATGATTTGATATAAAATAATTAACACTTTTTGATAATGCTGCTTACTTTTTTTTGTTGGAATCGAGATAATTGGGAATACATCAATACAGATTCCCCAATGCATTTTTACAAAATCTAACTCTTTGTCCATAGAAGTTGTATCATTAATACGAACTTTAGCCCATGGTCTAAAGTATCCTGAATCTGTTTCTGGATTTTGTAGAAAAAAGCGTTCATCTAACTCTTCCTGACATACTTCCATAAATTTAACATAATCATCCCAAAATAATGAGATATCGATATCGTCATCCCATGGAATAAACCCTTTATGCCTAACAGCTCCAAGCAAACTTCCCCAAGAAATATAGTATTTTATATGATGTTTCTGACAAATACGATCGACTTCTTTTAAAATATCTAATTGATAAAGTTGCAATTTTCTTAACTCTTCATTTTCCATTGTTGCACCTCTCAAATTTAACGGCTGAATTACCATCTCTTAATATTTTTATTAAACTTCATTTTCACTCGATAGACTAGTAAAATACTATCAAATAAATTAAAGTAGAATAAACGTAATCCAACTACTTTTAATACTTTCATGAAAAGAGATTGATCTTTAATATTCTCCCATTTAAAGTATTTATTTTTATAGTAAGTTGGAAATTTTTCCTGTAAATATGCTTTCGTTTGTTTAATGTATCCGTGAACTTTAATCCAGCTCTTCTCCCCAACACATCTTGATAAATGACCGAAAACTAAATGCATAATACAATGATACTCAATTTCTTGGTAATGACCCTCTAATAAGTTTTTTTCCTTGACATATTCATATACATTATCAATAACTTTAAAAATATCATTAACTCGCTCATCATATAAATTAATTGAGGAATTAGAGCGTTGAACATAATAATATAACGGCATTTCATCAATCCAGCCAATTGCCTCACAATTGAAAACATACTTTAATGTTGCCTCTAAATCTTCATACCATAAATTTTCTGAGAATCTTACAGAATTATTGACCCATATATCTCTTCTAAATAATTTATTTGTTGGTCCACTATTCATACTAGTCACTGAATGTTCAACATTTTGCATCTCAGTATGTAGTAAATTTCCCGCTTCATCGACACGACTATACGGACAAATAACTAAATCTGATTGATGGTTTCTAGCATAGGTAACTAATGTCTCATACATCTTTAAATCAACATAATCATCTGAATCCACAAATGCTATAAACTCTCCACTTGATTTTGTGACACCAAAGTTACGTGCAATCCCCTGCCCCCCATTCGGGACACTATACACCTTCACTTTATGAGGATAGTTTTGTTCATACTCTTCCGCAATCTGTAATGAGTTATCTGTTGAACCATCGTCAACAATAATAGCTTCAATATTCTCTAATGTTTGAAAAACAATCGAATCTAGACATTTTCTTAAATATTTACTTGAATTATAGACTGGAATAATTACACTTACATCGTACATTCTTTTCTCCTTTAATTAAAACCTATCGTCTTTTCTTTAACTCATAAACACTAAATGTATCATTATTATAAATTTTATCATAGTACTGAGTTGTCATAGTTTTAATACTCTTTGAAACACTATTATCTAAAACAATAAAATCGATATTATGCTTTAAGAGCATCCAACCGTATCTATAAAGCTCATCTTTATAGTTTTCAGAGTTAACAACTAACTCTTCTAATGCATACTTATCTAACGCTTTTAAGCTTTCTTCCATATTTATATTTTTTAAATTTCGCTCTTCATGAATAGTATAAAACATTTCATAACTATGTGAAAAATAGTTTATTTGACGATTCACACTATAGACTAGTGGTCGATCTATGTCTTGGTCATCCGCTGATAATTCATTTGTAATATACTCATCTAAAAATTGAGCAACTTTCACTGTATCTTTTGGTAATCGATAAGCATACTCATAGTTGATTGAATCCGGTATTTTATTATAAGAGAACGTTAAATATTCATATATATTTATAACTCCTAAGAGACCACCTAATATTGTTACACCTACAATGAATTTTTTTCCATATTTAAAATGGTCCATTGCGTATAAGAAACACACAATAGTAAATGGGACAAAATATATAACATCCCTAAGACGGAAGAATACCGACCCTGTTATAAAAGTACTAATAAATGGTGCTACCAATGGATTATAGAAGAAAATGAAAAAGATAATTTGTAGTTGAATAAAGAACTTCATAGGATCTTTTAATGTTTTTACTTTCGTTATTAAATAGATATTTAAGCCTAAGAAAATTAATTTTAATGTTGTATTTAATAAAGAGAACGGCATTAAGCTATAATAAGTATTATTAAAATAATAGTCTGATAAATATTCAACGAAATAACTACTACTAATTGGTGGATTTATATAACCATAATTTGTAATAATTAATACTAGTAAAACCAATGCTCCATATCCCCAAATAACCGCCTTTTTCATATTATCATGATAAATCCATGTAATAATTTTTTCTTTTATCACTGGAACTTTATCCATTAAAAGTCCAATTAAGACTAATATTAAACCAGCAGTTGATATTTTATAGTGCCATGAATATCTTAAGAAGAAAAATAAATATAAATGTAAAGCTAGTGAGCTTTTGAATAATTCAAAAATCAGTTTTTTCTTAGCGATAAAGAGATCATATAAAATTAGAGCTGCAATAAAAAGATACCCATTAAATAGGGCAGTTGATTGTACCGCAATTGCAGCCAACCAAACTAAATTGGTAAAAACATGGCTTAATTTATTTTTGTTAAACAACTCATAGTACAAAATAATAATAAAGATAAATATATAACTTCTTAAATGTCCAATATACATATTATACTTTGCTAGGCTTTCAATTGGCCAAAAGTTAAATATAAACGCTATTACAAAGAAACAAAAAATTAAACCTTTATGTTTAATTTTAAAATAACTACATGCATTTAAAATACTCGTTGCAATAAAAGTTAACAAAATAACTGGGGCAGCCCAAACTGAAATAAGAATACTCGGTAGCGCGAATAATTGACTAATAAAACTTAAGAAAACAAAGTATGATTGGAAATTATAAAATAAATGTAGCGGGCTAATAACCCCTGTTAAAGGCGTAATCATATTAATTTGATCAGCATTTACATTATTTTCAATCCATGTAATATAAAAACTCTGATCAGAAGACGCAACATTTAATGAATTTGTGAAAAACGTTAAAGCAAGATGTAAACCACTAAATCCTATTACAATTAACCCCAAAAATAAATGTTCTCTTAAATTCTTTTCTGAAGATAAATAGGAATGATGAATTCTCTTCCAAATAAAATAAATAGTTGCCAATAAGAACAGTGTTGCCAAAATAAACAAATAAACCATACTTGCTACCTTCATGGAAACATGAAGATAAGTCATCGGGAATGAAACAAGCTGAATCATCCCAATCGTTGTTATAAAACCAATTGGAAACTTAAATTTATTCCAATATAAATATTTATTAAAAACTTGATAAATATAATTCCCTATATAGTGGAAATATACTAAGAATAGAATGATAACTAATAAAAGCTTCATCACTTTTCTCTCCCTTACTACATTTTTTAAACAATGCTAAACTTCCTATATCTTTTTACTAGTTAAGTCAAAATATAATCGATATAAAGTAAAGAACAATTTAGGACAATATTTTAACATTATTCTAAGTACTTGAAATTCTAATTTAAATGGTGTGATTAATTGATATAATTTCATTGATTTGACTTTCGAATAATATTTATTCGCTATTGTTTTATCTTGAATTCGAATATAACCTGAAATAATAACAAGTGCCATATAAGTATCTATTACTTTCATAAATGATGAATTGAATTGATGCAGCCTACTATATGAATGAATTTCATCTGAAATTTTTAAAATATCAAGAAATCTTTTTTCACCGTTATTGGCATTATTTGTAATTGAATTTAGACGCTGGAAATATTCATAGAAGTAAATATTTTTACTTATAATGCTATTGGCTAACGGAAAAGCCTTCATATTAAACTCTTCATCCTCGTGTAAAATACCTTCCATGAATTTTAATTCATTATCCTGTAAAAAGCTTCTTTTATACAAGTTAATCCAAACAGGTATAGAGAACTGATTAGTTAATAGTGCCTTACTTAAAAACTCTTGACCACTTATCCCCTCTACTTCATACTGCGGTTTATTCTTAATAGGATCTTGATCTTCATACGTGTAATCAAAATTTCCATGAATAATATCATAATCACCCTTACAATAATCTTTTAGACTCAAAAACGACTCAATATCTAGCCAATCATCACTATCAAGAAAGAATATATATTTTCCTGTTGCCACCTCTAATCCACAATTACGGGCACTTGATAAGCCACCATTTTCTTTATTTATGATTTTCATCTTTGGAAATTGCTCATTAATCTCTCTTAATATTTCTAATGAATCATCCTTAGATCCATCATTTACACAAATAACCTCCAGTGAATCATCATCCAGTTTCAACAAAGGTAATAAACATTTTTCCACTAACTTTCCTGTGTTGTAAACAGGAATAATAATACTTATATCAAAGATACTCATAACCCTCACACCTTCCTAGTTTTCTAATACTTTTCATATCCTTTTTAAAAATAATCATAAAAGTGATACAAAGAATTATTATAAAAATACTATCATTCTTAATAGCAAATATTTTTCTTCTTTAACCTCTTTATGATGCGCTTATTATATAAAAAAATATGAAAAGTATTAATAAATTGATTTTAGCTTATTAATACTTTTCAATCATCATCTTTTAGCATATTAGAGGATGATGATAAATTTACTTTACCATCATCCTCTTTTCTATTAATTAAATTTTAAATTACTGCTCCATCTGCACCAATTTTATAGCCATTAATGACTGTATTAGTAGCCATTAATCCAGAAGAATAGAAGTAATATTTCTTACCATTGATAGTTTGCCAGCCAGTCTGCATGATACCTTCATTGTTTGTGTAATACCATCCATCTGGTCGCTCAACCCAACCTTTTACCATACTTCCACTTTCGTAGAAGAAATACCACTCACTACCTTGTTGTAGCCATCCACTATGCATTTTACCAGTTGACGTCAAATAATATGTTTTTCCTGATATATTAATCCAGCCAGTCTGCATGATACCTTCATTGTTTGTGTAATACCATCCATCTGGTCGCTCAACCCAACCTTTTACCATACTTCCACTTTCATAGAAATAATACCATTTATTATTTAATTGTAACCATCCAGTTTGCATGATACCTTCAGCATTTAAATAATATTTCTTATTATCTAATTGCAGCCAACCGGTTTGCATGATACCTTCATGGTTCAAGTAATACCACTTATTACCTAATTTTATCCATCCAGTTTGCATTTGTCCTGATGAATTGAAGTAATACTTTTTATTATCTAAGGTTAACCAACCAGTTACTTTTGTTCCATTCTGATAATAATATTTGTATCCTTGATCAATAATCCAACCATTTAGTGATTTACTAGTATAGTTAATACTTTCTTTAGAAATATAACCTTTCGAATTATCCCAATTATAAGTTGCGCTATAAGATGGGTTGTCATTTACAATTGGTGTATCTGTTTGCACCTTGTAAAATCCACCTTCTTCTCCTACAATTAAAAATGGATAATCAGCAATTTTCAGATTACTTTTCTTATTTTTAGTTTGATATAACACTTTAGATGACGTGTTGTTTGAAGAATATACATTGACTACTTTATTAGCAGTTTTAACTCCAATAATATATGAGTTATAATCTTTCATTCCGTTTGCTTGATCTAGGCGATAATACCATCCAGCAATCTTTTCTCCCCAAAATGGATCAGATGCATACTTAACGTTCATCCCGCTACCTTTATTTCCAACATGAGCTCCAAAATAACGCCAGTCATCAATAGGATCTGTATACCCCCATGAAATATAACGCTGTGCATGTGTGTAAATACAGTCTTCTACTGAGTTAAAATGATTTGCATCTTGACCTGGATTTGAATCTGTTGCATTAATTCCGAATAAATTATTTTTATTCATTGCAATGCTACTTTTTCCCCATCCACTTTCATGAATCCCCATCACATACTGAAGTGTTCCATTAACTCCATATTTATTTCGAACTGCATTAAAATATTGTCCGGTATTAACTAATTTACCTCCAGATCCACCATTATTGTTTGTATAATTATCGAGTGTTTGGGCATTATAATTAGAGCTAGAGCGTAATGAAAGATACTGATAATAATTATAAAATGGACTATTCTCATTAATAGCACCATTACCATTCACTCGGATATTTTGCCAACTATTATAGAAATATATTCCATCATAACTATAATATTTATAACCTTGTTGCATCCATTCAGGTGCTAAACCAACAATAATCTTTGAATAATTTCTATCTATTGTTACATTTTTTGTAATGTAATGAACTAACGTTCCACCTTCATTTGCATAATATGACGGTGATTGAACTGTCCCCGTTGAAGCTAAACTAATTGCTTTTTCCTTTTCATTTAATGTTTGATCAGCATAATTTAGATAAGGTACATCTAATACTTCAGCTTCTTCTAATCCTAAAGATGCAGTTCTTACTGGATTAGCAGGAATATATTCTGCTATGATGCGAACATTTCCTTGTCGTTCTTCTTTAAGAACTTTTCCTTCATAACCTGAAATATAAATATAATAATAATCGGCATCTTCTCCTAAATATAGTGCGTCGTTAACATAGCAAGAGTTAATATACGTTGCATGTTCACTCTTCCCTCTATTTGGATAAAGATTATGGTTGTAGCCACATGTTGTAGTTCCCTCTACTTTAAATTGTACAAGTCCTGATCCTGCACTTCGACTTTCAGTATCTTCTGAAACTAAATTGATTGACTGTGCAGCAATAGACTCAGTTTCTTCTTGTTCTATCTCTAAGTCAATCTCATCATTTATTGATACATCATCAATATCAATAGCTTCTTGAGAAGGTAATTCCTCCTCATTACTTTCTTCTTCAATAAAGGTACTATTAGATTCATTATTTTCCACTGTATTGAACGAATCTTCACTCTCTTCAGTACTTTCATTCAATCCCCCATCACTAATCTCTGTTAAAGTAGAGCTACTTGAATCTATTATTGAGGCATTTGCCACAATAACTAAGTCCTGTAAATGAGATATTAATATGCACATACATATTAAAGCATTTATCACTCTCAAATATTTAGGGTGCTTTTTCACTTTCATCTCTCCCTTATATAGATATACCTTTTTTTATTATAAAGTATATTGTTTATATTTGTCATTAAAAGTCTTAAAAAACATTAATCCTATAAGTGGAATGATTATATAAAAAGGGCTGAATGTTAAAAACACATTACAGCCCTTTAATTATTTAATATTGTATCTCTATACTATCCATTTAAATTATTTTAATAATTTTCTTTTTATCAAATACGACGCTAATCCCTTAAATCTAATTTAATTGCGATATTGTTATCTGAATCCCTTGTCCAATTGCTTGATTTACACCGCTATGTTGTTTGATTTCAATGGTTTGATATGTTTGGCTTGGTGCCACTACTTGCAATAGTTGTGGTGAGACAAAGGTTGTACTCAAAGCCTCTCCATCTAAATAAACACGACTTTCTGAAGAGAAGTCATTACCGTGAATTGATAACACATTGCCAGTTTGCTCTACTGATTCAATGCTAAGCTCTCCTAATCCAAAGAAGAGATTTGAACTAGATGGAAGCAATTGGTTTTCATAAAAGCGGCCTTCACCGTATAGTAAATCTTTTTGCACGGTATCTAGGATGTTTTGGTAATCATCAGAATCTGCATAGATGTCATGAATCTTGTGCATCGCGCCTGAATCAATTCCTAATAAATTAAGGGCATATGCTCCTAATTGATAAGAGGTCATGTTTTCATAAGGTAGAACAGGCTCTAACGCTGCATTACTATAAATTAAATAGGGTGTTTGATATAAATCCACATCATATGTACTTTCATCAGTAACAGCTGACAAGTTTGGTAAATGATCTGAGAAGAAGACAAGTAGTGTTGGTTCTTCTGAGTTATTTACATAATTTACGATACGGTTAATTTGTTCATCTAGGCTATGCATACGGTTAACATAGTCCTGTAATGGTAGACGATATTCTTCACTTAAGTCACCACTTACGATAATTTCCGCATCATTTCCATCAGTAAGACTATACGGTTGATGCGTTCCAGCTGTTACGGTATAAATGAAATCTGCTTCCTCACTTTGTTCTAACACTTGAATGACATAATCAAATAATAGTCCATCATCTGTTTTATCAATTTGATGAACGCCATGATCACCTGCCATATATTCAAGTGGAACATACACATCAAAACCTAAGTTTCGAATCGCTAAATGACGGTTATAAAAATTCCCTTCATAGTTATGTAAAAATGTCGTTTGATAATCTTTAGCGTTGAAAATTGTCGCTAGCGATTGAACAGGTGTTGTACAAAGTAGTTGATCGTATGGAATTTCTCCTGGTTTTAAAGCGGACATGGAAATCGATGTTAACACTTCAAACTCGGTCATGACTGTTCCCGCTCCAAATGTCGGAACTGTGATATAGCCATTGGGTGAATATTCCGTCAATGCACGGAACGTCGCAATCGGATCTTCACTATACTCAGCCCCTTGAATTAATAACGGATCCATAAACGACTCTAACTGAACGACAATTAAATTGTACGGAGAATCAGAGTCGATAGTTGAATGCATCTGTGCTGCTACTGGTAAAGACATTGCGTTCATAATCTCATCTATATTTTCATCATAAACTAGTTGATTTGACCCTAAATAAGGATAAATCGAATTTAAGATTGAATATGAAAATCCATACGTTTGATAACTTTTCATATAGTTTGACTTAATCGGCGCCATCCAATCATTTTGCTCGACTGTGTACAGTCCTAATGTAGTACATGAAAAAATAACTCCACACAGAACGTAGTCTATCTTTTTGACAGGAGACTTAATCTTCCATAAGAAGCCGATGACAATCATTAATATAACAAGTAGGCTTATAAAAGTAATCATCGTAGCCGGTGTAAAATATAAATCGACTAACTTGACTGCCTCTTTAATAAGAAAGACGTCTGAAAACATCAGTGGCGTTCCACGGAAATGAGCCACAATAGCGTTTGCTAGTGATAAAAAACTCCACAAAAATGTAATTAAAGAAAACATAAAAACTTTTTGTTTAACTAATAAAACAAGGCTCATACTGGCCAGTACGATACCAAAATTAACTACAAAATAAAAGGTACTTTCGTGTATAAATTGCAAAACATTAGGCAATGATCCTAATTGAACCCATTGCATGATAAAGGTTAATACAAAGGAATAGATAATCCAAACACTATAATACCAATTAGTTCGTAGCAACCGCTTCGTTCTCTCCTGATTAAGCATTTGAATCCCTCCCTATATTAAAACTCAATCTGCATATAAACTAAAATGTTTTTGGCATTGTTAGAATCAGTCTTAGTTATAAAAATACTTTAGTACTAAGACAACCTATAGTCCCCCTGCCATTTCCAATCGAAATGTATCCTCCTCTGTCAGGGCTTTAATTTTTACCATGTAAAAACTTATCTGGGCTCATATATTACTTTAATGATAGTGATTTTTAATACGTATTTCTACTCTATTTTTATCATGAAAAATGAAGCTAAACAATGAGAAATAAATGGGAGTCCATATGTCCCAACCGAATTTTCACTTCTTATTTTATTCGTGGAATAAAATAGATAGACTTAAGTTTAACCCCTTTTCCTTAAAAAATTCTTAAATTAAACTTCCCCAATAACTTTATATCGATTGTACACTTAAAAAGTTTTACTACTAACTATCTCATCAAACTTTATTACTAATAGTGAATAAATTTTAAACCGCATTCGATTCATGTTGTTTTCACTGTTTTGCTCTCTAAAAAAAGCAACACAAAATTAATGACCACCTTAAACAATCTACGCTGATTCGCTTACTATAAGGAACCCCGTACTGTTTAAAATATGAGTCATTAATTAAAGTGCTGCTAGCATTTCTATTAAAAGAAATTATTCTCCACTCATCAACAATTGGATGATCATTGCAATTAACAAAAGGCTCGTCGTACCAATTCCAGTGAGTGTATATTTTTGTTCAAGTGGTATGACGCGTTTGGGCTTTTTAGGTTTTTTCTTTTTCTTTGGTTTAAGTTCAATCTCTAATTCTTCTTCATTTTCCTCTTCTTCTTGTTGATGCTTTTGTTCATAAAAGTATAAAGCTAACTCCATGGCTAAATGATATCTTTTACGCGAGAAATTCTTTTTCAAATCAGTCAGTAAATTAGGATACATATCTTCGCTCCAGTGAGCTGGTGTGTAATCTAACATTTCATCATTATGTTTTTGAAAAACGAGGGAATCCGTTAAAGCTAAATGGTAACAATCATTTAAAAAGTCTTTATCATCTTCGTATATGTTTAAGTTTTCAGTTAATAACTCACGAGCCTTAAAAATATCTCGCTTTTTCAAACTGAGTGATAAGGTTTCAAACCGAGCTTCTTTTTCCTCAGATGTCATCACAACTCCTCCTTTTTGCAAATAAATCCTTATCACATTATATTCAACAAAATCTCGACAATATGACAAAAACAACTCCTCTGTTAGATATTATCTGTGAGCAAAACGACAGCAACCTCACCTTTCACTATAATCAAATAAAAACTATAGTATTTATTAACGATGATATATTATACTAGTAATATAAGGATAAGGAGGGGTTATATGGGTTATTACAATGGATTTGATGGATTCTCATTAATGAGTAGTCTATTTCCAATTTTCTTTATTACAATCTTTTGTATTATTATTGGAATGATTATTTACAGCATTGTTCAATACGCACAGGATAAAAATAAACCGATTCAAACCGAACGAGTGAAGGTTGTGGCAAAACGAACCAACGTTAATCACCATCATCATAACCATGATGGGCACATTCATCATTCAACATCAACCACTTATTATGTGACGTTTGAGTTTATTACTGGACAACGTATGGAACTAAAAGTTCCAAGAAATAAGTTCGGATATATTGTTGAAGGGGATGAAGGATTATTACAATTCCAAGGTCGACTATTTGTTTCTTTTGAGGTGGCTGAACCTTTGTCCTTAGATAAATAAATTCAAAAAGCAAGTTATCATTAGGACAACTTGCTTTTGGTTATTTTAATAAAAAAATAGTCATTATGAAATCAACTGTGACAGAAACAAAAAATAACATCGGAATAAAACATAAGGTCCTTAGCTTTGACTTTAAAAGATTAGGTGTAATTGAATATCTAGTCATTTGAAGTAAAAATTCAATAGCAATTAAGGTTTGAAAAAATAATAGTGATTGCTTCATCAACACTGTGCCACCTAAATGAAGAACGACCATCTTAACAATTTGAATCGATACGACTGAAATAATGCCTAAAAAAATCTTCCCAACATCGTACGTCCAATCCCGATCCCTTATCATTAAACGATAGAAAAATGTACAAATATAAGATGCTGTTAACAGTACAGGCACATATAAAAACGTGTGATATCCTATTGCAATCATTTCTAACAATTCCATAATCATCTTTTCCCTTTCCATCAAGTAAACATATATTGAATCATTTATAAATATGCTCTAGAAACTCTTATATTCAAAACTTAAAAAGGAAGTAGTCTAGCTGATTACTTCCTTTTTTGTTGATGAACGGTTTTGTCATACTTGCCTATCACGCTACTAATAGTATATGCGTGGCTGTCTTTTATCATTCATCTTTCACTTTGTAAATAATCATTCTTTATTAGTTTTCATCCATCGATTCATTTGGATAATCAGCGTTGGGATGAATCCTAATAGATAGATAATTCCTAATTGATTCAATGTAATGTCTGTCACCATGAAGAGTGAGTTTAACTGTGGTAACAGTAAAATTGAGTTTAATAAGATAAATCCAATAACAAAAGCCCCAATACTGTACATATTTGAGAATAATCCAACATTAAAGATAAATTCTTTACTACGACAGTTGAATCCATGGAATAGGCGAGATAAACAAAGCGTCGCAAACGCTAAAGTCGCTGCTAATCCATGACTTTCTTCAAGTCCAATAAAGTATGCAATCATCGTCACAATTGCAATTAGTACCCCTTCTGTTGCAATTCTTTTCATTGTTATTGTATCTAAAATCGATTCACGAGCATCACGCGGTTTTTCCTGTAATAAGTTTCGTGTTGATTTTTCCATCCCGATTGCAATCGCTGGTAAACTATCGGTCACTAAATTGATGAATAGTAAGTGCACGGAATAAAACGGCACAGGTAACATAAAAATCGAAGCAAAGAGCACACATAAAATTCCTGAAAAATTTCCTGATAATAAATAGGTGATCGTATTTTTAATATTCGCATAGACATTACGTCCGGTCATGACAGCCTTCACAATTGTGGCGAAGTTATCATCCGTTAAAATCATCGAAGCTGCATCTTTTGAAACTTCCGTTCCCGTAATTCCCATCGCAATTCCGATATCCGCACTTTTTAAAGCTGGCGCATCGTTTACGCCATCTCCTGTCATTGCAACGATATGACCTAAGTCTTGCCACGCTTTAACAATACGAATTTTATGGGCTGGTGCGACACGCGCATAGACCGAAATATGAGGTAATTTTTGTTTTAACTCGACATCTGATAATTGATCCAGTTCATTTCCATCTAAGACGAAATCGCCATCTTCATAAATCCCAATTTGCGCTGCGATACTTTTGGCTGTTACTTTATGATCTCCTGTAATCATGATTGGCTTGATTCCAGCCTGTTTACAATCTGCGACTGCCTCTTTGCTCTCAATTCGAGGTGGATCCATCAATGAGATGAGTCCTAATAATACTAAGTCATGCTCGTCGTTCATCTCCAACTCGTCTTTATCGACTTTCTTATAGGCGAAGCCTAAGACGCGCAACCCTTGCTTTGCAAACTGTTGGTTGATTTCTTGATAGACTTGTTGGTCAGTACTTGAAAGTGGACGAATGCCATCAACAGTAAAGACTTGATGACAACGCGCCAACAATTCATCAGGAGCCCCTTTGATGAGCATAGTAGATTGACCGTCAATCATTTGGAGCGTACTCATTAACTTGCGCTGTGAATCGAAAGGTAACTCACTTAAACGGTTATATTTGTTACGAAGATCCATCTCATCTATTTGATATTTTTCTAATAAATCAACGAGTGCTAACTCGGTTGGATCTCCAATACGCTGCTGGGTGGTCGTTGTTGAATCATTACATAATCCACAAGCAAGCATCAGTAATCGATCCGGATCCTGATTAGGATGAAGTTGATCCCAATGAATTAATTCATCACTAATATATAGTTGCTGGGCCACCATTTTGTTTTGTGTTAATGTTCCCGTTTTATCAGAACAAATAATCGATACACATCCTAAACTTTCGACACTATTTAAATTTTTAATAATAGCATTTTCTTTCGCCATCTTTTGTGTTCCGATAGCTAAGACGATGGTCACAATAGACGCTAAAGCTTCTGGAATCGCTGCAACCGCTAATGCCACTGCAAACATCATCGCATCAATCGTTGATGCGCCTTGAATCATATTTAAAATAAAGACAATAATACAAACCCCAATAATCACAAATGATAAACGACGACTAAATGCATCTAAATTTCGTTGCAGCGGTGTTTTACGGGCTTCTGTTTCATTCATTAACTTTGCAATTTTCCCAATCTCAGTTTCCATCCCAATATTGGTGACCACAGCGACTCCACGTCCATAAGTGACTAATCCACTTGAAAAGACCATATTCGTTTGATCCCCAAGGGCACAATTCTCAGTTACAATCGGATCGGTTCCTTTATCGACACTCACCGCTTCCCCGGTTAACGCACTTTCATTTACTTGTAAGCTATACGCTTCTAATAGTCGTGCATCTGCGCTCACAATATCTCCCGCTTCAAGTAAAATAATATCCCCAATGGTCAGCTCAGTCGATAGAATCTCTTGTTTCTCCCCCTGACGAATAACTTTCGCATGTGGGGTTGATAGTGCCTTTAAGCTTTGTAGTGATTTTTTTGCTTTAACGGTTTGTACCGTCCCTAAAATCGCATTTAACGTAATCACCGCTAAAATAACGAGTGCACTTTCAACATTATCACTAAGCATAGAGATAATGGCCGCTGCAATTAAAATGAACACGAGTAAATCTTTAAACTGATCAATGAAAATTTGAAAGATGGTAGCCTCTTTTTCCTCAAGTAAGGCATTTAATCCATACTGCTCTTGACGCTTGCTCACCTCTTCTGGTGTTAATCCTTGTTCTGAGGTTTTTAATTCTTTTAATACTTCATCATGAGACGATTGATAAAAATGAGCCATTAAAGTTTCCCCACTTTCCTTTGACGTAATTTTTTAAGCACGACGAAAGCAATCACAACGACCGCTCCTCCTAAAATAAACCACTTTCCTTGGTCATAATACCCCATCACATCAGTCCAACGCTCTGCTAACCAGTAACCAAGTGCAATTAAAATACTATTCCATACTAAAATTCCAAGACTTGAAGCAAGTAAAAAGGTGCTCAAGTTTTGTTTCGTAATTCCTGCCATAAACGAAATATACGTGCGAAATAGCGGAATGACACGTCCAATTCCAACTGAAATCGTCGCATATTGTCTATAAAAGCGTCTAGTTGATTCAATCCCTTTTCTCGACTTAGGATAATAATCCATGATTTTATCGAGAACTGCATTTCCACCGCTATATCCGATACTGTAGCAAATCATCGAACCTAAAAGTCCTGCAACCACACTAATAATAATCACAAGGACAAGGGGCCTTCCACTTGAAACGGCCATGGCACCTGAAAGTGGTAACACGACTTCGCTTGGTAGTGGCAAACAGGCATACTCAAGTGCAATAAACAAAAACATTGCAATCAGTCCATACTGAGTAATGAAATCAATTATCCATTCCATCGTTTCACTCCTTTTGATTATGTTTGTTCAAGCTCGTTACGATAACTTAATCTTTCGTCTCATCCGTCTAATGGCTCATATCCTTTTAATCATATGAAAAAAAGGAGCAGTCAAGCACACTAAGATACAAAAAAAGACTTAAGTTATCCCAACTAAAAGCGTTGTTATAACATAAGTCTCGTCGAGAATCCTAAACTATCCTTCACAAATAAAGTCGCTTACCTTTTAAGTGAAAAATTTAGATTCTTAGTGACACCAGAATGAGTCTCTATTATCCTAGTCATTAAGGATAGTTATTGGCAATAAGATGCCGCATAAAACAGAAAACTCCTTCGCGGTTGTTGATGTTCACCACACTTGTATCAGTGTTGACTACTCCCTTATTGTTACTAATAATATAGCAGGTCTATTCCTAATTGTTAACCCTAAACTTTGTATAAAATTCATGTAACCTCAGAATAAAAACTAAAAAAACTCCTTTAACTCAAAACAGTAAGAAGAGTTTTTTACTTTATTTTTCAAAATATCCGAATTTTTCATAAATTTTTGCTTCGGTATCTTTTACAGTTTGTGAAGGTTCATAGTTATCATCACCATAAATATTTTGATGCAAGTCTTTCACCATGTCTTGATAACTATTCATGACATAAAGTGGACTATACCCATTATAACTTACGGTATGATTAATGTCTTCATATCCTCCACGTGGTACTTGGTACGTTTGAATATTTCCTAAATCCACCTTCAACGCCTGCATTCCTAACGATAAAATTTCGTCTTTTGTAAGATTCGTTTCAACATAAGGTAAACAATCATTCAGTAATGATAATAACTCTGTATAACCTAGTGTTGTTAGCTTAGAAAACATTGCCTTCATCACCGTTGTTTGACGATCCATGCGAACATAATCACTATCGGCATAACGAACTCGCATGTAACCTAAGGCTTGTTCACCACTTAGATGTTGATAGCCACTTTTAGAGACATTTGAAATATAAGGAACTTCATATTCCTTAATCTCCAATTCAATCCCTCCCATGGCATCAATGACATGCTGGACTCCTTCAAAGTTAATAGCAACATAACGTGTTAAATCTAAATCAAAATTATAATTAATCGTTTGCATCGCTAGTGTCGCTCCACCATAAGCATAGGCATGATTTAATTTTTCAAAGTCTTGTTTCACACCTGGAATATAAATTAATGTATCACGTTGAATAGACGTAATTTTTGCGACATTATTTTTAGCATCTAGTGATAAAACTTTCATAGCATCACTACGCCCATCGGTTTGATCGCCATTTTTATCGACTCCAAAAATCGCAATATTGACAACTTGCGACTCTTCTTCCTTTGCGATGACTTCTTCACTAATTTCTGCCTCTTCTTTTTCTAACTTTTCTGTTGTTGTCATTTTCCCTAACGTTGAGTCAATTACATAATTAGCGAAGATAAATCCTCCACCAACTAAAACGACAATAGTCCCTAAAACAATCCATAAAATCTTAAATCGCTTCATCCGATTCCCTCCGTTTATAAAACTAATAAAAATTATACCATATTTATCCGAAAAAGGATGTTATCTCTACAAATTTCTCCCCTATTATCGCTTAAAGATTTTATTGAAAATCCCTTGAATGTTTTCGATTCCCGACTGAATCGATAAGGTGATTTTATCTTTAAATTCTATCCATTTGTTTTCTTTTTGTCCTTCTGTTATTGCAACATGAACGGCATCTTTTAAATCAACAAAGGCTTCATGATTCGGTGATAGTTCCAATCCTTTTTCAATAGTTGTCAATGATTGTTTATAATCGCCTTCTTCGTAATACGTCACTGCTTCCACTAGAATCTCTTGTATCCACCAACGCTTCGCAGAATCAGCTAATTGTTGTGCTTTCTCATAGTTAGGATCTGACTCAATCACTTGTTGATAATGGTAATAGGCTTGCTCCCATTCCTTATTAATGGCAAAGGATTCAGCTTTCTCAAAGACTTTTCTGGATTGATTTAACTGTTCAATTTGTTGCTGGAAACTTTGAATATTAGAGGATTTATTCGCAAAGGATTCAATTCGTTGAGCGATTCCTATCGCCTCATAATAGCTCATATCCTCGGCTTTAAATTTTTCAAATGTTTCTAATGCCTCCTGTGTTAAAAACGCATCAAATGCCTCTCCTTGTTTTGCATACAAGTCATAGCGAATCTCCTCAAATCCAAATAAGTCATTTTCTTGATAATAGGTAATAGCTTGATTAAATACTTTTTTTAATTGATAGTTAAAAGCAAACACCCCAGCGATAAACATCACTATTAGGGCTAAGACACCTATCATCAACTGTTTTTTATATAATTGAAACCATTGCTTCAACCATTCAAATCGTTCCTTCATTTTCATCACTGAAGCTCCCTCCCCCTTATCATCATCTCTTTTACTCACTAAGAGTAAATTGAAATATGAGATGATTGATCATTTTGTATCTAGATAAGTGGCGCTAAGTTTTTCATCACTGAAAACTTTTAGCGCCACTATAGTTAGTCTTGGTATTAAAAAGGCGAATGATATTTCGCTATGTATCTAGTGTATCATAATCAGTCAAATTTTGTTGAATAAGATATTTCCAATTAAAAAGTCATTAGCCTAAACTAGTGACTTATGTTTTATATAGCACTTTCCTTTTCTATAGGTAAATCTAAAAAAGTCATATCAACTGATATGACTTTACATCGTACAACTTCCTGTTCCGCGTTGTTTAGATATTTGTAATTTTTTAGTCGCTAATTTAATTTGTTCATCAATATCTAATGTATTAGTTAAATATCCTTTACTAACTCCGATACAGCATGTTATCGGTCTTTTTGCAGAAATTTTTTCATTATTGCTGATCTCATTAATCAAAGAGGTAATAAGCTGCAATAACTCTTCCTCATTAGGTTTTTTTATCACAACAATGAAATGTTGACCATAATGACGTGAAATATAAGCATTTGGAAAATAGATTTTTAGCAAATTAGAAATTTCTATCAAGACTTTATTACCTGCTAAATATCCAAATGATTCATTATAAGAACCTAAATCATTAACATCTATTAACAAGAAATAATAAAGTTCATTCTGACCTAATTCTATTTCTAATTCTAATGTTTCATACAAGGCTTCTTTCGTTAATGTCTTTGTTAATGGATCGAATATAGTACTATCTTTAGCTTTTTGTTTTAAAGATTTTAAGTAACTATTATATCTGTACGCACTATAAGTTACCCCCATCCCAGCTAGTGCGGTAAGGACATAACCACCTAACTTTAGCAGCATAGATGTTATATTATTGTTAGATAGATAATGGCTATCACTGCTATTTTGAATCATATTCATGATAGAATTAATTATTGTAATTTCTTGAGTTACCGGTTGTTGTAAATCCGCTGTGTATTGATAAACCGTCTCATAATCACCTAATTCTATTAAGTGGAGTAATACATTATCGATAATCAGTCTTTTACGTTCAACCGGATCGTTAGTCAGTTGTAAGTCAGACAATAATCGTCGATACTCCTTTATATAATCTATCCCTTGATCCCCTCTATCATACGCTAAGTCTAATTTCATTTTATCTATCAATAAACTTGTTAATTCTGGTACATTAGTTTGTGTTTTTAATTCCTGTAATTTTCTTATATACATCTCACACTCTTCATATCGCCCATCCGAATGAAGAAAAAAGGCTTGATTAAAATCAATAAATATTGAAAGTTGATGCTTTTGTTCAATCGATAAATTAGAAGTTGCTTCTTCTAATGATTTCAATTCTTCCTGTACAGACTCGTAACCATACAAATAATAATGATTGTGAAGCCATAGTGAAACATAAATTAAATCAGGATCATCTGAAGACAATTCAAAATAACGATTGATTACCTCTATTGATTCTTGATAGCGCTGATTTGAATAGTATGACAAACTCAGCCGACCCAAAATTTTAATTTCTAAATCTACATATCCCTTTTCAACACTCATATCTAGTGCCCTTATAAATTCATTTAAGGCCAAATCAAAAAAACCATTTAGTTCATAAACTGAGGCTAATTGTTTTCTTAATTGAATCTTCTTATAATAATCATTAGTTAATTCAACTGCCTCACCTAATAAATAAATTGGAAAGCTAGTATGATTTGTATAGTTTAGTAATGTTTCAGAAAAAAGCTAATAAAAAGAAGCTGTTAGTTCAGCATCTCGTAATTGATAGGCCACATTATTTGCCTCATTAAAATAAAAATATCCTTTTTCGATATCTCCCATCGCTATATAATTAACCGCTAATGTTTCATAAACCTTGAGATCAATCATTTTATTTGTCTCCTGACTAGGACTAATCACATTTAATAAATAATTATTTGAGACCTCATATCTTTCTTCTAACGAGGCAATTTTCCCAAGAGAAAGATAAATTTTTTCAAATGATTGGCGATGTTTCAGTTCAGTTAACTCCTGATTAATATCATCTTTATACTGCTTTAATTGTTCCTGTGTTAATTCTCGTACATCCCCATCGTACATTAACTGTATAAATTCATCACTTGCCGTTGTTTTCAAAACCGTTTTCAACTTTGGTGTAAGTAAAATTCCGAATAAAAGGATAATACCTATTGCCCCTATCAATATGGCCTTTACCTTCATCCTCTTTCCCTCCTATAGAAATATAAATAAATCTATTACATGATCTACATGAAAACTAAAGTCTTAAATAATTCTCAACATAAGCTATCAGTAGTAAAAGGTTTACAATCAAACAATACCCATTATATTTTTACATAATATAACATTTTAGTGCAACTTAACTATCATATCATGTCATTTTCTGAACATCAATCTCATCTACTTGAAATCTTTCATATTTATCAAACTAAACAAATATACTTATATTATTACAAGTCTTGTGAAGGTGGTGTTTTATGTATCCAGTCTATAAGTACATAGGAAAACGTGAAGAATGTGAAGAAGTCAATTTAACCTTCCCTGCTCAACACCAAGATCAACAGCCAGGATTCGAATACTTAATGCAGCCACGCCCTATCTCAGAAAATCCATATGCAACATCAAGTCAGAAGTTAAAAGATAAGGTTGCGATTATTACAGGTGGTGATTCTGGAATTGGTCGGGCTGTTGCCTATCTTTTTGCTCGTGAAGGAGCAGATATTGTCATTGCCTATCTTGATGAACATATTGATGCGAAAGAAACACAACAACATATATTAGAGCTCGGGCGAGATTGTATCCTTGTTCCAGGCGACTTAAGCAAAAAAGAAATGGCAAGTGAAGTCGTGCGTCGAGCACTTAATCGCTTTGGACAAATCGATATTCTTGTGAATAACCACGCCGTTCAATTCATAACAGATAGTATTTTAAATATTAGCGAAGAGCAACTGGATCGAACTTTTAAAACAAATATCTACTCTTTCTTTTATATGACACAAGCGGCACTTCCTTATTTAAAGCGGGGAAGCACTATCATTAACACCACGTCAGTAACAGCTTACGAGGGAAATAAGCATTTAATTGATTATAGTGCAACCAAAGGCGCTATCCTTACTTTCACTCGCTCACTCTCTCAATCTCTCATTGAAAAAGGCATTCGTGTAAATGGGGTGGCACCGGGTCCAATTTGGACACCCCTTCAACCAGCCTCATGGCCAGCAGAAGCACTCGAAACATTCGGAACAAAAACATCTAAAGTTCCGATGAACAGAGCCGGACAACCTTTTGAAGTGGCACCAGCCTTTCTCTTTTTAGCTAGTGATGATTCAAGTTACATGACCGGACAAATTCTTCATCCAAACGGTGGAACCATTACAAGTACTTAAAAAAACGGTTAGTCATCATTTGATGGCTAACCGTTTTTTCAAATTCACACTCACTTTACTAAGAGGGGAGAGGAATCGTAATAATAAATTGAAATTGGAATGTATCTGAATCATATTTCCACATCGTCATTCCATCATAGAATCGGATACCTCATCTAACAAACTCAAGCGCAAAACCTCTCCCGTATAAATCAGATTGGGATTATTAATTTCATTTAAGTTCACTAATTCATTCACTGTTGTTCCATATCGAGCTGCAATTTCTGATAATGTATCTCCACTTTGTACCGTATAAGTTGCCACTGATGCACTACTTGATCCGCTCACATTCCCTCGAATTCTCAACACTTCTCCTGGATAAATCAGGTTCGGATTACTAATCTCATTTAAGTTCACTAATTCATTCACTGTTGTTCCATATCGAGCTGCAATTTCTGATAATGTATCTCCACTTTGTACCTTATATATTGTTAGTGAAGAACTACTTGATCCAATCATTCTTCCTCGAATTCTCAACACTTCTCCTGGATAAATCAAATCCAGATTACTAATTCCATTTAAGCTGACTAATCTATTCACTGTTGTTCCATATCGAGCTGCAATTTCTGATAATGTATCTCCACTTTGTACCGTATAAGTTGCCACTGATCCGCTTACATTCCCTCGAATTCTCAACACTTCTCCCGGATAAATTAAATTTGGATTACTAATTCCATTTAAGCTCATCAACTCATTTACCGTTGTTCCATATCGAGCTGCAATTTCTGATAATGTATCTCCGCTCTGTACCTTATATATTGTTAGTGAAGAACTACTTGATTCACTCACTCTTCCTGGGATTCTCAACACTTCTCCCGGATAAATTAAATTGGGATTACTAATTCCATTTAAGCTCATCAACTCATTTACCGTTGTTCCATATCGAGCCGCAATTTCTGATAATGTATCTCCACTCTGTACCTTATATATTGTTAGTGAAGAACTACTTGATTCACTCACTCTTCCTGGGATTCTCAACACTTCTCCCGGATAAATTAAATTTGGATTACTAATTCCATTTAAGCTTATCAACTCATTTACCGTTGTTCCATATCGAGCCGCAATTTCTGATAATGTATCTCCGCTCTGTACCGTATAAGTTGTCACCAAAGTTGAAGATTCACTTGGATTAGATGGCTTTTGTTCTTCAGGTACACTTGAAACAGGTGTCGAAACATCAGATAAGAAAATTCCATCCGTAAAATAATCTAAATCAACTGAGCTTCCATCAATTCCAGAAATAATTCCGGTATCACTATACTGAAATCCAACCCAGTCTAACCATGTACCATTTGCTTGTGGACTCTCTACTCCATATTCTGCCACCCAAAGTGGATATTGAGCAATTGTCTCATCCCAAATGTTTATCGCATTTGATGTATCACTATAAACGACGACTTCTTTTCCACTTAATGACTCTACGGTCTGTAAAAAAGCTAATCCTATCTCATTGATTTGATTTCGCGATAAATTACCAAAATACTCAAAATCCATGGCTAATCGACAATCAATCGTTTTTCCTTCAAGATTCGATACAAAAAAGGCCGCCTCCGATTGTGCTTCCTCTACCGTTGTCGCTGTCACATAATGATAAACCCCAACCTTTAATCCAGCATCCGTCGCCTTCTTATAATTCGTCTCGAAATACGGATCTACAGAGTAACCTTCACTCGACTTAATATAAACAACCTCAATCCCAGACTGACTCACAGCTTCAAAATTAATATTGCCCTGCCACTGGCTCACATCAATTCCATCATATAACAACTCGCTACTTGGCCCAAAAGCTAAACCTGTCTTTCCAATAAAGAGACATGTGATGACCCCCCCCATCACAACAAAACCTTTCTTCATAAATAGCCCTCCTCGTATAATAAGTTTAAGCCCTTCATTTAGGGCATGAATTGTTCTTTGAAAACTGAATGAGTTTTCTTTACCTAAATGATTCATTTAGTGATCTCTTTTTGTCTCAGATACCCTCGGACGTTCCATCATATAGGTAATGGAATTGGATCCATCAGGAATATACTTTTTCCTCCTGTAGTTCGACTACATTTGAAGACTGTGACCCAGACCCAAACTGTTCGACAGACGCACAAGCTGTATCGACTCTTTCTATGTTCCTCTTCTTAACAGGGTTGAGGGCAGCACTCATAGCTAAAGTCTTTAGAATACTTATACGCGAGGTTGTCGCCACGTTTGGGACCCTAGGGATGTCCAGCCGTATCCGAGTTTATTCCAAATTCATTCAAAAGAAAGGAGGTCCCTTCCATGAAATTATTTGTCGGTATTGATGTTAGCTCTGAAAAACTTGATGTTTGTTTTCTTGATAGTTCAGACACGACGTTAAAAGAAGTTACCCTTCCTAATAACATTAACGGTGCCTCTTCTATCAAAGAAGATGTTCTCCAGTTTCACCAATCATTTAACTATGAAAAAATCGTGATTGGAATGGAGTCTATATATAAACAGATAAATATTCTACATCTCAAGTAGCAAATAAAAAAATACTGATATGTTTTACCTATCAAGGCAGCCTATAGTCCAGTTAAAAATTTTCTCTGAAGAAAATTTATCTGGACTTATATACTTCGATTTACAGTTTTCATCCTGCAACTTTTTTATCTGAAGATCTTGAACTAAAATCCTTAGGTCTCGTTGAAGTCGTTATCCAAAACCCTAAGTCCATTCATCGTTATAAAGGGCTTTTTGAAGAAGATAAAAACGATCGAATTGATGCCTTTCGTATTGCCGACTTCTTACGTATTGAACGATTTAATAAGACAGTTTTAAAAGAGGAACGCTATGTCGCTCTTCAACGTCTGACTCGTTCGAGATATCAAATGGTTCATCAACTCACCGAATGTAAACAGCACTTTCTTGAGAACCTTTACTACAAGTGTAATAGCCTCTCTAAAGAGCTCGATACCTCTGTTTTTGGTGCGACCATGCTCGATCTTCTTTCTGATGCACTAACCCTCGATGAAATGGCCGAAATGGAGTTAGAAGATTTAGCTAACCTTCTACAAGAAAAAGGTCGAGGTCGTTTTAGTGATCCACAGAAATTAGCTAAAACCATTAAAAAAGCTATTCGTGATTCTTATCGATTGGGTAAAGTCGTTCAAGAATCAGTAGACATGGTTTTAGCGACTTATGCACGATTAATCCAAACGTTGAAAAAACAGATTAAAGATTTAGAAAAAAGCATTGTGGCGCTCTTTGAAATTGTAACAGAAGCCCAATGTTTAAAAAGTATTCCAGGTATCGGTATTGTTTATGCCGCCGGTATTGTCGCTGAAATCGGTCAAATTGAACGTTTTGAAAATGAAGCCCAATTAGCCAAATATTGCGGTCTCTACTGGAAAAAAAATCAGTCTGGAAACTTTGAATCGGAACGTACACCACTGACACGAACAGGCAACCAATATCTTCGGTATTATATGGTTGAAGCTGCCAACTCTATCAGACGACACGAAGATACTTACCGCTTGTATTACCAGAAAAAATACGATGAAGTTCCGAAATTTAAACACAAACGAGCCCTCGTCCTAACCGCTAGAAAATTAGTGCGTTTGGTGGATACGCTGTTACGTAACCACCAACTCTACACGCCGGAAAGGAGCGTATCACTCAAAAGCTAACTGATTGCTTTTGAATCCTTTCTGTCTGGCGCTAGGCTAAATTTTTAAAAAATTAGCCGAGGGTCTAGTTCAGTGCGCCCAACTTTTAAAAATCTTTATCTATTTTTTTCAATCATATACTTGACTTAATACCACAAGTCTTGTCCATTCATTCTCTATAGCCTATGAAGAAACATCAAAAAAAATACCCTCTACCAATCAGTAGATGATCCTCTCTATTAAAACTTCACCATAAAAAAACTACCCAAACGGGTAGCTAAATCGCACTTTTTAATGTTTGCTGAGTTACCAATAACTGTTCTTTTTCAAAAAACTTTAATCGTTCCTCATCATTAATTAACTCATTTAATTGAATATATGAAAGAAAATTCTTTTTACCATAACGACGAATCTCCTTAAATAACTCATGACCATACTTCTGTAAGCAAAGTGATGAGTCAATCATAAAATCACAAAGATATAAGTATCGATACCGAACACTTCCATTAACCGTATGACCTTCTTTCTTCTCTAGAAGGGCCATTCCTACAACTTCATCCTTAATCTCTAAAACCAAATAATCCTTGTCAACATTCAAAATATTCTCACAAATCCATTCCTCATCAACACTACGCCCCTGAAAATTTGTTGGCTGTAATGTATGACGATGACAATTTAATTCAAAATGAAGCTGATGTAAGGCCTGAACATCTTCTACTGTTGCGATGCGTACTTTCATTGAAATTCCTCCCCCTATATTTAAAAAGGCATTAACACCTTATGAGAAAAAAATCTATGAAAGAACTTATTTGACAAAGAAAGTTAAAATTGGATAACTATGGATGAGAGAGATGTTTTCGTTGAGAATATCATTTCTCATAGTCTAAAAACGTTAGTTTATCAAAACTTTAAGTTCTTACTACAAAATCTCTATTACAATTACGCAATATTTCATTGCTCTGATAAAAATAGACACCAATCTATAGATATTTTCCTAGGAAATTTTTTGATAGAATTTGTTTGTAAAGGTATGTCTTAAATTGGATAAAAATAAAATTGTTGTCACAACTAGTTGAGCCCATAGTATTGTTAAACTTTTATTACTTAAATAATCTAACCCTAACACCCATATTTAGGAATTTGATTACTTAGAAATTATTCAAATTTCAACTCTCATCAAATAAACCTTTGTGATATTAATACAATCAATCAAAAAGCACCTATAGAAATAACAACGATTAAATAAAAAAATCGGTGCCTAAAGCAAGCCGATTTTCAACATAAAACTGATCCTAATATTAACATTAAGCATAATAAAATATACGCGACTACTAATCCTTGAAATATTCGTTTAATCAACCCATCACTCATCAAATCGCCCTCCTTCTCTAATTATAAGAGAAAGAGAAAATACTCATTCGATTTCCGACAAAAACTATCTATTTTTGTACATGATATTGCTTGGGAACCAAGAACATTCGACAAGAGACATTTTTCAATAATAAGGCACCAACCATTGCAAGAATCAAGAATAATACTAAGAAACCACTACTTCGTGTCTCTGAATAACCTAAAACTAAAATTAATAATACCTCATGAACTAAATATAACTCTGTAGCTGCATATCCAATCATAGCAAATACTCGTGATCGACACTGCAACTTCATCAATATACATAAAACTAATATTAAAAATATATAAGGTACCAGCGGAGAAATGAACATAAATCCTCTCAGGTATAGTAAATAAATCCCACTAAACGAAACCAATGAACCTATAAAAAGGCCCAGTAAATATTCACGTATCAAACGGAATAAATATTTTTTATATTTAGCAACAAATACACCGACTAAGAAGCAAAACGCAATACTAAAATTCCATCTGGCGGCCAAACTAATCCCAATATAAATTACACTGAACGATAATAATAAGTTCATTTTAAACTTTGTTCGATAACTTAGATAAAATGCGATATAAAAATAAAGAAGTGCACCGATTAACCAGGCACTTGTTCTATCTGAAAAATGAAAACTCACTGTCTGATATAACATGCCCTTCAAACTATCATGACCACCCATTGAAATATTCACAAGTGCACCTAAGAAATTACAAACTAAAAACACACAGACAATTCGAATCACTTGATGAAAAATAAACCCTCTTAAATAACGTCGGTTATTCATATATTGAGTCATTGCCTCAAACCCGCAAATAAATAAAAACAGTGTCACTCCTAGTATCCCACTTCTTGAAATACTAGTAGTAAAAAAATTTTGATTCACTAATCGATCACATAAACTTTGAAAAATAATTAATAACATGGAGAATCCTTTTACTACTTCGATATTCGTACGATTTAAAAAAGCATATCCCTCACGTCCCCAAATGTATGAACGTACCGATAAAAGTAGCGGGGCTATCCCAAAAATTAATAAATAGAGCACCCAACTCTGTGATAATCGAATCATACTCTCTCTCCCTTCTTACAAAATTATATCTTATTTAGTAAACAGTGTAAAAATAAAAAAAAGACAGCTTTTGCTGTCTTCTTACTTACCAGATGAACCAAGCGCACCTGTTCCACGCTCAGATTCAATTTTTAATAAGTCTTCATAACTCATTTCCTCAATCTGAAGCTTAGGAACTTCTACCATCATACACTGGCAAATTCCTTTTTCATAAGGATAAATAATACATCCTTCAAACTGATCTTTAACAGACTCCTTTGCAATAACTAAAGGTTTTGTATTATGGTTCGTTAAAGCAATAAACCACTCACCACGATATCCTGAATCGATTACCGAATTGTTACCCTAACAACTTTTTATTTGTTAGTTCTTACACTTTTCCATCGTGTAAGTCCAGCATACATTTTCACCCTCGACTTTACCGTTAGGGTGGTGGAGGCTCTTGGGTAGATTATTGCAATCCCTAACTTACGCTCACTACCTATGCGTTACGGACTATATTAGGTATTATAGCCCTCGGTATTATCCAATAAATTGGTGGACTTCACCGATACACCCCACTTTATTACCTAACTATTTCTAATTAGGATGGCGTTCATTATATAGCTTTAAAAATTCAACACATTTAAGATATTTCCTATTTAACCTTAAATTTTCTGAATCATTATATAGCATTTGTATAAATTTAATCTTCTCACTATTTTTACGAATAATCAAATTATAAAAATCATATTTATACTTTTCTTTTCTATTATCTAACCTTACATAACTTTCAATCCCATGAGTTCTAAGAAAGTTTTGAAAAGCATGCATTGTACATTCATTTCCACAGATAGATATTATCCAATTACTTGGATTCACTTTTCCACAAAGATAAATTGAACCATCTCCATCAAAATAACCACGTAAATAATGCCACATGAGTTGATCATCTATAAAATAAGGTACATATATCCATGTTTTTCGCTGAACTATATTATATTTCTCTAGATCATTTACAATTTTATCACTATTAATCTGTAAAGATATATATCTATTCTTAATAATAGGTTGATACTCTGCTTCTGTATAGTAAAGAAAAGAGTCAATTATTTCCCTATCTTTTATATTAAATTGAAAGGATAACATCTTTAACTTATTTGGATTTGGTTGATAATAGACACATCCATCTGAAGCAATTATCCCTAGAAAATATGCTTTATCTTTTGTGTCTATATTGAAAAAATAATCCTCATTTATATAGTATCTCCTACACGTCTTTCCACTTAAATTATTGATTCTCCATGTTTTAGTAATAAGTGATTTAGAAACTCCTAACTCTTTACTTATAGTAATTGCCTTTTTTAAATGATAACTTTCTAAAACATAGTTTACTTCTTCTTTCGTTAAAGAGTTTCTATATTCATTCCTAAACCCAATAGATTTAGCATATTTGAGAATCGTTTTCTTACTAACTCTATAATGCGCTGCCATCAATGTTGATGATTTTAACTGATTATACAATTTAATAAATTCCTCTTTATCTTGTGGTTTCCATGAAATATCTTTCTTTAAAGTATTTCTATAATTTATCTTTTGAGCATAAGAATATATTTTTCAAACACTAACCCCATAATATTCTGACATATTTTTACCAGATTTTAATTTTTGGTAATTAGCAATAAATTCATTCTTATCTGGATTAAATTCATAGTTCTGCATGTATAATCTCCTATCAATCTATATAATAATTGATAAATAAAATCAATTACATTAAGCAAGTCTAAGTTAAAAACTTAAAACACGCTAACATAATCTGACCATATAAGTCAAAATTTTTTCTACTTCATTATATGGTTATAATGAGATTATACTGTGTTAGTTATATAAATTTTATTCACCACATCTTTGGCCGATTCCTTTTGATCCTGTTGAGCCACGCTCTTTAATAATTGCGACATAGTCACTTGAAAATGCTGATGCAATTCCTGTCGGAACTAACACCGTCTCATGAGGTTCAACTTTCATGTAATCCTCTTCAAAACAAGCATAAATATCAAATGCTCCATCTTCAACACGTTTTGATGGAATAATTGCTTCCGGTTTTACCTTCGCAAAATAAATCAACTGATTCATCTATAAACTCCTTCTCCTACCTTGTTTTATATGAATAAGAATCACTAAACTCTCACTCTTGAATTGAGCTACTTCTCATATAAATCTGCTTCTATTAATAATTTTCCAATACACATACTTGTCCTTCTTGTAACGACTTTTGGATATCAATAATTCGCTGATTACTGCTTCCTCTAAATCGTAGTTTTAAATTTTTTAAATTTTCAACAAATAGACCATCCACTAATACATCACAATGCATTAAAATAGCACGCGTCTTTGGATGTGCCATAATCTCTTCAAACGTATATCCTGAATAAATCCAAATATTTTGCTTCGTCTCTTCCTTAATTCGCTGCACTAAATTAAGTAAATCATTATCTCGAACTTGATCCATGGGTTCGCCACCAAGGATCGTTACGCCATGTACATTAGGATTCGTCAGGTGGTTTATAAATTGATCCTCTACATCTTTAGTCCACGGATGACCATATCTGAAATGTTTATAATCTTGATTAAAACAACCTTCACAACAATGCGTACATCCAGATACAAATAAACTTGAACGAATACCAGTTCCATTAGCAGTATCAAATTTTCGAATTTGTGCATAATACATCAAAATCACCACATTTCCTATTCTTAACTACTATAAGTTTATCATATCTGTTCCCTACATACCTAATGATAAGCTAAGGAAAACAGAGCCAAATTGGCTCTGTTTTCTTATCTGTATCACAAATAGAAGCCATCATTACAGTAGAAATGAAACTCCTACTCATAATATACTCATTTTCATCAGCTATATACAAATAGATATCTAATTTATACTAGCCTTTTAGCTTATAAATGAAGTACACGACTCTTAATTTCCGCTGTTTTCCCTTTATTCCAGAAATTGTCTCCTAAATACCCGCACGTGCGGCGAATAACATTCATCTTCGCCTGATCTTTATTATGACAATTTGGACATTCCCATGTTAAGTCATCATTGATAATAATTTCACCCTCAAAGTGACAAACATGACAACAATCCGACTTCGTATTAAACTCAGCATATTGAATATTATGATAAATATAATTCACTAACTGCTTTAATGCTTCTAAGTTATGCGACATATTTGGGATTTCAATATATGAAATACATCCTCCTGTTGAAATTGGCTGGAACTGAGATTCAAACTGTAATTTCGAGAATGCATCAATCTCCTCACGCACATCGACGTGATAAGAATTCGTATAATATCCTTTATCCGTCACGTCCTTAATTTCACCGAATTTCTGTAAATCAATCTTCGCAAAACGATAACATAAAGATTCAGCTGGACTTCCATATAAACCAAACCCAATTCCCGTTTGTTTTTTCCACAATATTGTCGCTTCTTCTAGACGTTTCATCACTTTTACAGCGAATGCTTCGCCATCAGGATGCACGTGTGACACTCCTGTCATCAATTTTGTTACTTCGTATAATCCAATATATCCTAATGAAATGGTTGAATATCCATCCATAAGCAGTGGATCAATGACCGCTCCTTGTGGTAAACGGGCAATGGCACCATACTGCCAATGAATTGGAGACTCATCCGATAACGTTCCTTTTAACGCATTGTGACGGCACATTAACGCCTCATAACATAAATCTAAACGGTTATCAAGTAAGTTCCAGAACTTGTCCTCATCCCCAGCAGCAACAATTCCAATCTGAGGTAAGTTTAAGCTCACAACCCCTTGATTAAAGCGTCCTTCAAACTTATACTCTCCATTCTCATCTTTCCATGGAGATAAGAAACTACGACACAAGTGAGGTGTACATTTCTATACTGGTTACCCACTCTGACTATATCTTCGCTCAGGACTCCCACATCCATCATCGCGCCTTGCACTTCCAATGGGTGCATCTCCCACTGTACTCTACTCACTTACTCACCCTCAAAGAGAGCTACGCTTTCGATAGTCGATTGACTTTCCATTCAAAAATGAATGGCTTAGCACTGGATTACCATATGTAAAAACACTTAGGCTTCCCAGTTAGCACATCCTTAAACAGTCATTTCCTACTGTTCCACTCTCGTGTAGAATGCACACCCGTTATGCACATAACAGTTCACAAGGTTTTACATGGGCCGTTCCTTGACCCATTGGGCTAAACACATTTCCTTCGTAAATTTTTCTCATCTCTTTAGCAGAAATATAATCTGGATATAAACGTTTCGAACTACACTCAACTGCTAATTCCGTAATGTAATCATACTTTCCACCTTCTAAGCAGTTATGTTCATGAAGGACATAAACTAACTTAGGGAATGTTGGTGTTGTATAAATTCCTTTTTCATTCTTAATCCCTTGAATACGCTGCTTCAAGATTTCCTCAATAATTAAAGCAACCTCCTGGGCATATTCATCAGTTTCATCTAAATTTAAAAATAGGGTCACGAAGGGACTCTGACCATTTGTTGTCATTAATGTATTAATTTGGTATTGAATCGTTTGAACACCCGATGCTAATTCTTTAGCCATTAATGCTTCGACTGTTTGTGAAAGTTCAGCTTTTGAAGAAATAACACCTTCTAACATCGCCACATACTTATCACGGCTTCGTCTTAAATATTTTCCAAGGTGTCTAATATCGATTGACTGGCCTCCGTACTGACTACTAGCTACCTGCGCGATAATTTGCGTCATAACCGTACAAGCCACTTGAAAACTTTTTGGACTTTCAATCATTCGCTTATTAATAACCGTTCCGTTATCTAGCATATCTTTAATGTCAATCAAGCAGCAGTTGAAGATTGATTGCATGAAATATAGGAATAGGTAAGGCTTTGAAGTTATCTCTACCTTTTCCCCTCCTCCACACCGTACGTGAGACTTTCGTACTCATACGGCGTTCCATCAATAAGATTTATTGGGTCATAGCAGTAATCCTAATTTGATTTAAATGTAACTTTTTACGAAGTTCATTAGTATACGATTTATTAATCTTTCCACCAAAGTTTTTAATTAAACCAATATATTTCATGATTGTTTCATCAGTTTTTGCATGCAATAGTTTATGTGCTAAAGGATTTATAAGAACTAAATTTTGATAATGGTCTTCACCACCATCTTTCTTTGCTACTTTGTGATGTATCTCAAAACCTTCTGAAAGTGGTAGATTTGTTACAGGGCAATTACCATACTGACTTGTGTAGAGACTCAAGGCATGAACTGAAACTAAAGAGTTCACCCATTGGGAGTTACAATAGTTTTCAATTAATCTTCTGCCGGCAGAGTTATCCCATTTTAGTTCCTTATACCAGTAGTTGACTAAATCATCCCTTATGTATGGACTAATATTAGGATTTCTTTGAGCCAGTCTCTTCTGTTTAATTGCCCAGATTGGACATAAAACAATACCCTCGACAGATATGAATGTCTTTCCATTATATTCAGAATATTTCCTATTGATTAGTTCACTACGTTTCTTAGCTTCCTTAAGTGAAATCTTTTTAAGTTTCCCATGGTAGATTGCTAATCTCTTGAGTTTACCAAAAATTCTATAATGGACTTCACCCATGTCTTTTGATGGATAAGTGCTGAGTTGGCAATAATTTTGCCATCCCATGATTGTCGTGTTAATCCGCTTCATTATCTGAGGCTTATTCGCCCCTTGTTTGAGCAGACTGTTCAGTAGTGTTCTGTACTTCCCTACCATTTCATTCAATTTATCTCTGCTTACTCTTACTTGCAGGATACATCGACTTTTATTTCCTTTATTTTTAACATTAGTACGTCTTTTCTTGTACTTCTGTTTGGTATCTATTGCCTTAAGTTCAAATCCAAGGAATTTACTTTTCATTTTCCTAAGATTTATGATTTTTGATTTGGTTTCACTTATTTCTAAGTGAAGCCTCTTCTCAATAAACTGTTTAACACCATGAAACCATTTGATTGCTTCTTTATAATTTGATGTGAAAATTTTAAAATCATCTGCATATCGAACAATAAATCCTGTTTTCAAGGTTTTCCATTTTCGAATGTACTTTGAGTTTCCTTTGGTCTTCTTACCTGGGATGTAATTCGGATTAGGACTTTTGTTCTTATACTGTAGTTCTTTGTAGAACTCATCTTTCGTCTTATTACTGTGGCAGTGAGATTGAAAATCTTCCCACTGTTTAGCTACCCAATGGTCTAATTCATTCAGAAAAATGTTGCTTAGTAAAGGCGATAGAACGCCACCTTGAGGTGTCCCTTTTGTTGGGATAACTCCATCTACAGGGGATTTTATTATCTTCTTGACTAACATAAGTACTTGTTTATCTCTGATACCTAAGTTCCACATTTGTTTGATTAGTCTATTATGATGCACATTATCAAAGAAACCTTTGATAATGTGCATCGAGCATTCACAACTAAGTGGTGACACCTTGCAATGGCTTCCCCTACGCCTCTGGTAGGTCTAAACCCATAACTATGTTTATAGAACTTTCCTTCACAGTAAGGCTCTAAGACTTGTTTAATCATTTGTTGGACTAACTTGTCAATTGCATTAGGAATTCCTAAGGGACGAAGTTTACCATTACTCTTGGGAATGTATACCCTTCTTACCCCCGAACTCTTGTAGTCATCAATAAGTTCACATACTTTATGATGTAGTTCATCTATTGAATTAGATTTAAGCATTTGGGAGAAAGTAATTCCATCGATACCAGCAGTATCAGCACCTTTATTGGCTTTGATACATCTTATAGCTATAAGCATATTGCGTTTATCTTTGATTATTGGAATTAAGCTCTTAACATTAATGTTATTCGTGCTTTTATGGTATAAATCTTCGTATACCTCTGACATGCCATAGTAATCAGCCGATTTAAAGAACTGTATCCTCGTTGTTTGAGCATATTCGGGCTTCATTTTGGTTCCACCCCTCTTTTTCGTAACTGATTTATGACTCAATTCTGCTATATTTTGCTTATCTTATTGACTTGGGGCCTTCGCTCCACTACTTATTATCATAGTTTCGTCGCTACTACACCCCTACTGCCACTTCTTCAAAGAGAATTTCAACCGGAGTCTTATATCTCACCATCACCTCTAACAAAGGCTATATAGATGTAAGAAGCTTCAAACGTTCCACATTACTTAGCTTAATGATTGATTTAGGTGCTTCCTATTGCCCTGCAAGCTTGATACCCGCCATAAGGGTATATGGAGTTTCGCCAAGACTAAGAACTACTAATCCACACTTACTACCCATTGCTTTCACAAAGAGTATGTATACCTTTCGATATACCCGACATTAAGGACAGTACATTCGGAAGTTCGTCAGACTAAATATTATGTTCATATTTTATGTCATTCTCACCATGTCAATCGCCACCCGTGCTATGCCTACATAGTCACCTCTGACTTATTTTTCCTCACCATTACGTGTTAGGGTAGGTTTCACTCGTCTTTACCCGGCTTCACACACTCTCATTTGTTAGCTAAGAGTGCATGCGGGAGGTCTCAGTGTACCCCTTCGAGCTTTATTGGCGCTCTCATTTGAGTTATCAGTAATGTAGTTAGAGTAATTTATTTACTCCTTCAAATCCCATCAAGTAGTTAGGCTACTTGAGTTTCTTGAAAACGTTTCACACAATCCATATCATGAAAGTGTAAGACTCCCTCATCATGAGCCTGCACGATACGTGCCGGCAACTTCTTACGTCGTGTAATATCCTTTGACACTTCTCCCGCGATTAAATCACGCTGAGTAGAAGCCATCATTGGGTTCTTATTCGAGTTCTCATTCATGACCTCTTCATTACTTAAATCAATTAAACTTAAAATACTATCATCTGTTGTATTCGTTTCACGCTTAAACAGTTGAATCGCACGATATCCTTCATAGGCTTTCGCTGTCAACTCATGACCATTCTCAATTAACTTTAAATACACATACGTTTCAATTTGAAAAATGGTTGGCGTTGTTTGTAAATGTTCAAATGTTAAATTGATCTCATGGGCAATCTTCTTTGCGATTTCCTTATCAATTACTCCACTTCCATATTTCATTGCTTTCAATATGGCCTGATAAATCTTAGACTCATCAAAGGCTACATGAGTTCCATCACGTTTAATCACTTCTCGCACAGTAAACACCCCTTTACACATAAAAATCTCCATCTTTTGAACGTCTCATTTTAGCGAAAAACGACAAAAGATGAAGATTTAATATAACCATCTTACTAAAAAAAAACGTAAGATTCAAGCAAAGTATTCATGTAAATTTTGAGCATTATTTTCATTATTTTCGAAAACATTTACTACTTTACTTTTTTGGTTTTTATGTTATTTAAAGCATTTAAGACAAAGAAAAACAATATTATCTTATGTTTATCTTTTAATGTTTATTCAATTATTTTTTTAATCCCTTGATCGGTAAAATAATTGCAACTGTAATGAAAATTACGCCAACAATAGCTAGTCCTCCATATCCCATTTTAAACACTGATGGATATTTGTCTGACACATGAAATAGTGTTAATTTACCTAAATTAAGCACATCAAAAAATCCTTTATCAGCTAACCATCCATAGCTCATTGAAAATAAAAAGGCACCAACTAATCCACCTAAAACCGCACTAATAGCTTTTTTAAATCCGCCTGTCATCGCACCAGCAACACATGTTCCAGGACAAGTACCAACCCCTCCAAATCCTAAACCAAAAATTAATCCACCGATAACAACACCTAAGTGTGTTGCTTTTACACTTAAATGCGCGGGATCAAACAATCCAATCGCATAAAATAACGCAACTAAGACACTCGCTAATCCAATCGCAAATAAAATAATTTTCATTAACGTTAAATTACGTAAACTTAACATCGATAATAAATTATCCATATTAGCAGCTCCTACTTTATAAAGGGCAAATCCAAAAAATCCACCTAATAAAATAGCTAATACAATCATCATTTACATTCCCACCTTTCTTGAACGAATCTTAGTTATAATTAAAGCGGTTGGAATCGCAACTATGAAAACCGACGCCGCAAACACATAGCCGCTCACACTACTTTGCATCATTCCACTCATCATATGACCACTTGTACATCCACCTGCCATACGTGCTCCAAATAACAATAGAATTCCTCCAATAAACGGTAACACATACGTACGCCATACTGATGATTTAATAGAACAAGTTGTATTCTCACGACGTGATTCACGGCGCTTAGAATCTAAAGCATAGCCAATCATCCCACCAACCGGAATGGCTAACACAAATACAAAATTGTAATTCCAAGGATGTTCAATTTCTTCAGCAATCTTCCCATCATCTTTTTGATAATATGCATTCTCTTCTAAAGCATCTTTATCAATTGCGGTATGAATAATCCCACTTAATACACTAAATTGCGTTGAAATGCCAACTGGCTTCACTAACCAAACTGCTATAAAAAATGATAACGATAAAAGAATTGCACTCTTCATCCAATTTGGTAACTTCATGATTCATTCACTCTTTTTTTGTAACTTATAGTACTAGTATATATAAAATAAAAAAACCATTCCGTGACAAAGTCACACAATGGTTAATGCAATCTATTTTTTGATTAAAATTTTTCCACGCTCTAACTTAACCTTTCCTTTTCGCTCAAGCGATTTAAGTGTACGACTAACCACTTCACGGGTTGAACCAATATCAAAGGCAATTTGTTCATGGGTGCGATATAACAATCCACCACGACTATGCTCTTTTAAATAATCAATCACACGCTGCTCAATACTATTAAACGTCACATTTTCAACCACTTGTATCACACTTAAAAACTTCTCATATAAATTCTTAAAGACAAACTGTAAATACACTGGATGATTCATTAAATACTTTTCAAATAACAAAATCGGTAAAATAACAAGCTCACTATCTTCTTCTACACGGTCATAAAACAACTATCACCTTTTCTTAAACGATATAATGTGACTTCACGTCCTTCATCATTTAAGCGATACACACGTAATACGCCACTTTTAATAAATGAAAATCCCCAGCATGCTTCCTCACCATTAATTAATAATTCCCCTGCTTGAACCTTTTTTTGTACTAAATTCCGTTCAATAATTGCTAATGCCTCTTCATCTAACATCTTTAAAAATGGATAATCACTCATTAATCCGTCTAACATGCATCCTCCTCCTTATAAAAAAGGGAGTTTCAAATGAAACACCCCATTAATTATATGCGCTTTGTTACCATACCAATCACACTAAAAATAAGAAAAGCAACTGCATTCACTAATACGACACTAGCCCCAGCAGGCGTTGAATATAAGAATGAAACGGTCATCCCTATAAAGAAACAAGCGACCGAAATAATTCCTGATGAAATAATAACACTCTTAAAACTATTAAACACTCGCATAGAGGTTAAAGCTGGGAAAATAATTAAGCTTGAAATTAACATCGTTCCCATAATACGCATCCCAAGAACAATCGTGATTGCTGTTAAGAATGCGATTAACATATTATAAAGCTCCACCTTTACACCTGTGGCCTTTGCAAAATTCTCATCAAATGTGGTCGCAAAAATACGATCATAAAAAATAACGAACAAAATAAATACAAGAACTGATAACACAATACTAATTTTCACATCACTTTGTGTCATTGCTAAAACACTACCAAACATGTAGCTATTAATATCTGCATTTAATCCACTCGTTAGTGACGTCACCGTTACCCCAATCGCAATCGAAGTACTTGAAATTAATCCAATCGCAGCATCACCTTTAATCTTACTATTTTGTGAAATTCGCAATAAGAAAAATGCTGCAATGACAACAACTGGTACTGAAATTTTTAACGGTGCTAAGTTCATGGCCATTGCAATTGATAGTGCCCCGAATCCGACGTGAGATAATCCATCTCCAATCATCGAATAACGCTTCAATACTAAGCTTACGCCCAGTAAAGCTGCACATAGTGATACCGCACTTCCAACCACAATCGCACGCACCATAAAACTATACGAAAACATCTCTTGCCAAATACTAAACATGCTTTACCTCTCCCATATGATGGCACGAATTCGTAAAGCATAAATACTCCTCTGGCGTTCCATAAAATACAACTTCTTTATTCAATCTCAAGATCTTCGTTGCATGTTCTAAACCACTATTCATATCATGCGTTACCATAATAATACTCATACCATATTCTTTATTTAACTCTTCAATGATTTGATAAAGGTTAGCAGTCGTCACTGGATCTAAACCTGTGACCGGTTCATCTAACAATAAAATTTTCTCTGACGCACATAGTGCGCGTGCAATTAAAACACGTTGCTGCTGTCCACCCGATAAATCACGATAACATTTCTTTTTCAAATGTTCAATTTTCAATTTTTTAAGATTTTCAAGGGCACGTTTTTTTTCTTCGGCAGAATAAAACGGGCGCCACCCTCGTTTATTTAAGCATCCTGATAATACCACTTCATACACAGAAGCTGGGAAATCTCGCTGAACCACTGTTTGTTGTGGCAGATAACCAATATCATGACTTTTTAAGTGAGATCCGTATTGAATATTACCTGACTTTGGCGTTACTAATCCAAGAATTGACTTCATTAATGTACTTTTCCCAGAACCATTATCCCCAATGATACATAAATAATCGCCATCTTCTAATTCAAAATTAACATCTTTTAATGCTACTTGATTATCGTATTGAACATTTAAATCTTTACAAGATAAAATCGCCATATTAATCCAATCCTACTTTTAAATTTTCCACATTCTGTTTCATTAATGATAAATAAGTGACACCATTATTAAAATCTTCTTTAGAAACATTGTGGCATGAATGTAATAATAACATTTTTGCTCCCGTTTCGTCACTAATCATTTGCGAAATTTTTGGGTCTACTAATTCTTCATAATAAATAACGGGAATATTTTGTTCTTTAATCTCTTTAATCATTTGTGCAACTAAAGCAGCACTCGGTTCAGCTTCAAATGGCGCCGATACATAATGAATTCCATATTGATTCGTTAAATACTGCATCGCAAAGCGTCCACCATGATAAATCGTATCACGCTTCGCATTCGCCACCACATCTTTAAGTTCGTGATCTAACTCTTCTAATTCAGCTAAATAAGCATTAGCATTGTCTTTATAGTAGTCTGCATTCTCTGGATCAACTTCACATAAGGCCTCCAAAATATTATTCACCATAATCATCGCGTTTTTTGGACTTGTCCAAATGTGTGGATCATAAGTATGATTATGCCCATCCCCTTCAGAATGATCATGTCCCGCTTCTACTTCTGCATCATGATCATGGTCTTCATCTTCGTGATTGTGATCAGTATCTGCATCATGGTCATGATTTTCATCTTCATGGTCGTGATTATCTTCAACTGTACTATTTGGAGCTAATAATGGAACATTTTTTGAAACATCTAAAACATAAACTTCGTTACTATCAACACTCTCAATAATACTATGCGCCCATTGCTCCATTGATTCCCCCGTATAAATAAATAAATCTGCTTTATTAATCTTAATAATATCAGCTGGTGTCGGCTCGTATGAATGTGACTCCATTCCGGCTGGTAATAATAATGTCACATCTACCTTATCCCCACCAATGACACGTGCAAAATCATATTGTGGAAATAATGTTGTGACAATTTGTAATTTATCTGATACCGTACCCGTTTGTGAATCAGTATCACATCCAACCAACAAGACAACAAAACTCATTAAAACAAAGACTAATCCTTTAAACTTTCTCATAAAAAAACTCCTCCTAAAAAAGTACTCTTACTTATGTTATGTCTATTGTAGCATAGTTTCATACAAATGATAATAGTTATCAACAGGGATGAATATATGTGCAATTACTCATATATTCTATTTAAACTTAAATATCCTTTACCATTCTTAATGATTTAAGATAAACATTGTCATTAATATGTATACATCCCTCGCGTTATAAAGATAGACATTCTTATAATATTTGATTTTCACACATAGTCAATGATACTAAATCCCATAATAAAAATATTACACTTTTTAGGAGGAATGTTATGAAGGCGATTATTTATGATGGGATACAAAAAGTTAAGGTCAATCATGTTGAAGATCCTAAGATTGAACTGAATGATGACATTATTATTAAAGTAACTTCTACTGCTATTTGTGGATCGGATTTACATTTAGTTCACGGCTTAGTTCCAAATCTTGAAAAAGGTTCTGTCCTTGGTCACGAAACCATGGGGATTATTGAAGAGGTTGGGAAAGATGTTCACCACTTAAAAAAAGGTGACCGTGTTGTCGTTCCGTTTCCTGTTTCATGTGGCCATTGTTGGTTTTGTGAGCATGAATTATACAGTCAATGCGATAATTCAAATGATTATGGTGAAGTTGGAGGATTGTTTGGATATAGTAAAACCTTCGGTAATTACCCAGGTGGACAAGCAGAATACTTACGAGTGCCATATGCTAATGTTGGACCTGTCTTAGTACCAGAGGAATTAACTGATGAACAAGTTTTATTTACAACGGATATTTTACCCACCTCTTATTGGGGAGTTGATATTGGGGGAGTTAAACCTAATGATACAGTTGTTGTTTTAGGTTGTGGACCTGTTGGTTTATTAACCATTAAATGGGCTATCTTTAAAGGAGCAAAAAGAGTAATTGCCATTGATCGCGTCGGCTATCGATTACAACATGCCAAAAGACATTATGGTGTAGAAATTGTTAATTTTGAAGAACATGATTCAACAGGAGATTATATTAAAGAAATCACTCATGGTGGAGCTGACGTTGTGATTGACTGTGTTGGTCTGGATGGTAAAATGTCAACCTTTGAAAAAATAGAAACGGCACTTAAGCTACAAGGAGGTTCAAAATCGGCTATTGAATTGGCAGCACAGTGTGTTCGAAAATGTGGAACAGTTGTTTTACTTGGTGTGTACGGTACTCGTTATAATTCATTTCCACTTGGAGACTTTTTCTCCCGTAATATCACCTTAAAAATGGGACAATGTCCAGCACAAGCCTATACTAAACCGATTATGAAACTTATTCAGGAGGGAAAATTTGATGCTACTGATATTATTACGCATCAATTATCTCTTGATCAAGGATCTCATGCTTATGAAATTTTTGATAAAAAACAAGATGACTGTATTAAAGTCATTTTAAAACCATAAATCATTAATAATGAAAAAAGGACTTGGAAAATCCAGGTCCTTTAAGTTTTCTTAATAAACGTATGACGGCATTTTGGACATGTAATTTCAATTTTTCCTTTTTTACGAGGAACGCGTAATTGTTGTCCACATTCTTTACATTTGAAATATTTATATTGACGCTTTGCTTTGAATGCACGATATTGGTTGATCCATTTAGATTGAATAGGATACCAGTATTTTAAGAATAAAATATTTTCTTGATGACGCTTTAGTTTATTTTTAGATAGTGCTCGATAGTAACAAAGAACAAGTGGAACTAAAGCGAGCCAAGCAAAGAATCCCCATCCAAATAACTTTCCAACCAAAAAGAGAAGAATTGAAACGATCAGTAAAGCCAATGATAAATGATCAACGCCTGTTCGATCTTCCATAAATTTTTTAAACCATTCCAATCAGAACACCTCTTTTCTTTACTATTATTATACACTAATTAATAATGAGATAGAATGAAAAATTCCCTCTATATCCTAGAGGGAATTCAACTTTATTTTAAACTTTCACCATTTGTAGCGATAACTTCTTTATACCAGTAGAATGATTTCTTTTTATAACGTTCTAACGTTCCACTTCCATCATCATGACGGTCCACATAAATGTATCCGTAACGTTTTTTAAGTTCAGCTGTTGAAGCACTGACTAAATCAATACATCCCCAAGAAGTGTATCCCATGACTTCAACCCCATCTTCAATTGCTTCCCAAACTTGTACTAAGTGGTCATTTAAGTAATTAATACGATAGTCATCGATAACTGTTTTGTTTCCATCTTCATCTTCAACTAATTCATCAACAGCACCTAATCCATTTTCAACGATGAATAATGGTTTTTGATAACGATCCCAGAATTGATTTAAAACATAACGTAATCCTTGTGGATCGATTTGCCATCCCCATTCAGAAGCTTTTAATGTTGGATTTGGTACCCCACCCATAATATTTCCTTTACCGGCTACTTTCTGAGCTGGATTAGCCGTTTCACAACTACTCATGTAATAACTGAATGAGATGAAATCTACTGTATGTTTTAAGATTTCCTCATCCCCCTCAGCGAATTGAATTTCAATATGGTTATCACGGAAATAACGTTTCATGTATCCTGGGTAGACTCCACGTACATGCACATCTGAGAAGAAGTAATTCATATGTTCAGCTTTCATGACAGCAATGACATCATCTGGATTTGGTGTTAATGGATACGTTGGCATACTTAAAACCATGCATCCAATTTGGAAATCAGGATTGATTTCATGTCCAATTTTAACAGCTAAGGCACTCGCCACTAATTCATGGTGAACTGCTTGATATAAATCTTGCTTTGATAGTTTTTCTTTATCCGTATAAATTCCACCACTTAAAAAGGGTGCATGTAAAACAGAATTGATTTCATTAAACGTTAACCAATATTTAACTTTATTTTTATAACGTGTAAAAATCGTGCGCACATAATTCTCATAAAACTTAATTAAGTCACGACTCACCCATCCATCATATTTTTTAGATAAGTTTAATGGTGTTTCGTAGTGAGAAATCGTGACTAATGGTTCAATCCCGTATTTCGCTAATTCATCAAATACATTGTCATAAAATTTTAGTCCCGCTTCATTTGGTGCCTGATCATCTCCATTAGGAAAGATTCTTGACCATGCAATAGATAAACGGAAAACTTTAAATCCCATTTCAGCAAATAATTTAATATCTTCTTTATAACGATGATAAAAGTCAATCCCCACTAATTTCATATTATCTTCTGTTGGAACCTCTGTGATTGGTCCCTTAATTCCTTTTGGTGCAACGTCTTGTGTTGAAAGTCCTTTTCCATCCTCATTATAGGCTCCCTCAAATTGATTAGCAGCCGTTGCCCCTCCCCATAAGAAGCCATCTGGAAAACGTTTGGTCATGTTTAACACTCCTTTAATTCTGTGATGACTTACTTATATCATACCAAAAATAACAACTCAATCTTTGAGATGATTTCCGGTTGAATGTCTCAGAAAATATTAAAAAATCGTTGCTTTTCTTGAAACAGTGTTACAGTTTTTGAGGGTCTTTATAAAACTGATGATATTCATTAATTTCTTCATACATTTCATTTTGCTTCACACTATTTTCAAAGTTGCGTGAAAATAAAATAGCAAATAATAAATCAAATAAATATTGAACCGATGTTTGAAAGAGGATTGTTCCCATATCAGTAAAACGATGAACATTATAGAGGTATAAATGTTCCGTACTGATTTTGGCTAATGAAGAATGACGAGATTCTGTTAAGACAAGTAAGGGAATCTTTCGCTCATGCAATACGTTTGCAATTCGATACAACATCGGATTTTCTCCTGTACGAGAAATAATAATGGCAACATGTCCTTCTACTGAAGCAAAAGCTTGCATGAACTGTGCATTAGAACTATCATGAATAACTGCCTGTTTTCCTGCATATAAAAAATGAGAGCAAGCATTTTTAGCTAAATGCAAATTATTATCAAAGGCATAAAAATCAATACACGTTGCTTGATTTAAGAGTTCTGATACACGATTTAATTGGTCTAAATCAATTCCCTTTTTGGTTTGTTCAATCGCTGTGATTTCTAAGGCTGCCACTTTATTAACAATACGATGAAGTGAATCTTCACTTGTAATGGGATTCGTTCGATTAATTTGATCCATCCTCGGTGTTTGATTCACTTCTTGTAAATACTTAATTTTAAATTCAGAATATCCACTAAACCCAAGTTTTTGGCAAATACGCACGACAGTTGCGGGAGAGGTATAGGTTAATTCTGCTAGTTGCCGAGAGGAGATTTTTTCGAGTTCTTCTGGGTTCGTTAAGATGTAATTAACAATGCCTTGCTCCGTTGAGGTTAATTTATTCATCCGTTTTAATTCGTTTAATTCATTAATGATTTTCATGATTTCACCCACTTTTCTTATGTCTTATTTTATCGTAAGAAAGTTCGTTCTGACAACGCTATCGGAGCGATATCTGTTTACGGGTTATGGGGATTTTGCTATAATATGTTTCATTATCTGGTATATTTTTTATTAAAAAGGAGAGAAATACGAGTGAAGAAGACACTAAGGATTCTTTTAGGACGTATTGGTTTCTGTGGACTTTTAATCGCGCTTCAAGCCATTATTTTAATTGTGGTGATTTTAAGATTCCAACAATACTTTGTTTATTTTTATGCTTTATGTATTTTATTGAGTGTGCTTGTTGTCATGGTGATTGTGAATAGTCGATTGAATCCAGCTTATAAGATTGGTTGGATTATTGCAATCATGGCCTTTCCAATCTTCGGGGGATTATTTTATTTATTATTTGGTAGTGATCAAACGAGACAAAAGTTTTTAAATGAAATGCTACCCATTCATAAAAAAATGAAACGTCATTTAACTCAAGATCCTCAAATTATGACTGAGATTGAATCGATCGATAAACGAGCAGCCAATCAATCACATTATATTACGAATTATGCACTGTGTCCGATTTATCAACAGACAAGTAGTGAGTATTTGAATTTAGGAGAGCGCAAGTTTGAACGTTTAATTGAAGAATTAAAGAAAGCCAAGCATTATATCTTCTTGGAATATTTCATTATTGAAGAAGGTCAAATGTGGGATACCATTTTAGAGATTTTAAAAGAGAAAGCTGCTGAAGGCGTGGATGTTCGTGTTATCTACGATGACTTCGGCTGCTTATTCTTATTACCTACTGGATATGATAAAAAATTAGAAGCGATGGGAATTAAATGTTGTGTGTTTAATCCATTTATTCCACTTTTAACGTTACGTATGAATAATCGTGATCATCGTAAAATTTGTGTCATTGATGGACATACTGCGTTTACAGGTGGAATCAATTTAGCAGATGAATACATTAATGCGATTGATAAACATGGGCATTGGAAAGATACAGCTTTAATTATTAAAGGGGAAGCTGTTTGGAGCTTTACCGTTATGTTCTTAACAATGTGGGATTATTTACGTAAAACTAACGAAGATTACGAGGCTTACCGTCCACATGTCCATCATCCGGAACCGTTTGAGGGTGACGGATTCGTGCAGCCTTATACGGATTGTCCTCTGGATAATGAATCGGTGGGTGAAAATGTTTATTTAAACTTAATTAACAACGCAAAAGAGTATGTTTATATTAATACACCTTATTTAATTTTAGATCATGAAATGATTACAGCACTTTCTCAGGCCGCTAAACGTGGCGTAGATGTTCGTATTTTAACACCTCATCATGGCGACAAGTGGTATGTTCACGGTGTTACTCGTGCGAACTACTGGGCCTTAGTTGATGATGGAGTTAAGATTTATGAATATACGCCTGGATTCGTTCATGCGAAAACATTTGTGGTCGATGATGAATATGCAGTTGTTGGGACAATTAACTTAGATTACCGTAGTTTATATCTACATTACGAATGTGCGGCATGGCTGTATAAAACGAAGAGTGTGTTAGACGTGCGTGACGACTATCTTGAAACATTAAAAGTTTCTCAGAAAATAACGTCTGCTGATTTTAATATGATTCCTTGGTATAGAAAAATCATGTTTGCCTTTTTACGTATCTTTGCACCATTAATGTAAGAAAAGAGGTTATCTTAAAATAATTAGAATCATTTAAAATAGTTACAGTTATAATTAGAATAACAAAAGGGCTCTTGAGTTAACGAAAACTTTTTAAAAATGAGCGGAATTATCCATAATGGCGGTGCTTACACCCCCATCATCCCATATAATTAGTTTTCTAAACATTTGAGCCCTTTTTAAATCCTCATTCTAGGGAATGATGAATAGAGGTTAGTTCTACAACTTCATCTCCATTGGTCATTCATATATCTTTTTAAATGATCAAGCACGGTAATTTATAAAAAATAGAAGCCACTGTTAAATCAAGATGACGTAATATTCAATCCATAAGCTAAACTATTCTCTCGTGACCTCATCCATCCAATAAACCTATATTAAATTCAAGTAAATAAGTTTATCTATATATAAAGTAACTATTCAGCCACCA
>NZ_JAMQUU010000021.1:0-34013 GCF_025594975.1 Turicibacter sp. T129
ACACCTTTGAACAAAAAAATAAAAGGAATCAAACTGCTCAATGAGCAGCTTAATCCCTCACGATTACAGGTATAAAATTTCTTCACCCACACCAGTTGACAAAGAGCCATTAAAAAGGACGCTGCTCATTAGCAACGTCCTTTTATAACTTATTAAATCAATTATTTAATAATTGATTTTCCTGTCATTTCAACTGGTTGTTCTACACCTAATAACTGTAACATTGTAGGAGCTAAATCTCCTAAGTTTCCACCGTCGCGTAATTCGATTCCTTCTTTAGTTACGATTACTGGAACAGGATTAGATGTATGAGCTGTGTAAGCTCCACCATTTTCATCTTCTAATTTTTCAGCGTTTCCATGGTCAGCAGTGATGATTGCAACTCCACCTTTAGCGATGATTGCATCTACTACTTTACCTAAACACTCATCTACAGCTTCTAATGCTTTAACTGTTGCATCGAATACTCCAGTGTGTCCAACCATGTCTGGGTTAGCAAAGTTTAAAATGATTGTATCATGAATATCTTTGTTGATTTCAGCAACACAAGCGTCTGCTACTTCGTAAGCTGACATTTCAGGTTTTAAATCATAAGTTGCAACTTTTGGCGAGTTAATTAATACACGAGTTGCTCCTTCGATTTCTTTATCTACTCCACCGTCGAAGAAGAATGTTACGTGAGCGTATTTTTCAGTTTCAGCGATACGTAATTGTTTTAATCCGTTTGCTGAGATAACTTCTCCGTAAGTGTTAGCTAAATCTTGTAATCCGAAGACAACTGGTCCTTTAACAGCATCTCCATAAGACATCATTGAGATGAAGTAAACATCTTTAGGTCCTTTAGATGGATCTAATGCTGGCTTACCTTCTTTAGCATAGTTCGCTACGTTTTCTGGATTTGATAAAGCGATTGCGATTTGTTGTGCACGGTCAGGACGGAAGTTAGCGAAGATTACTGTATCTCCATCTTGAATTAATCCATTTGCATCAACAACGAATGGAACAACGAATTCATCTAAGATATCGTTTTTGTAAGAAGCTTCCACACCAGCTTTAGCTGATTCGAATTTTTCACCTGTTCCTTGAGTCATTGCATCGTAAGCTAATTGAGTACGATCATAGTTTTTATCGCGGTCCATTGAATAGTAACGTCCTGAAACAGTTGCTACTTTTCCAATTCCGATTTCAGCTAATTTAGCTTCTAAAGCTTCTACGTATTCTAAAGCTGATTTTGGAGCAGTGTCACGCCCATCTAAGAATGCATGTACATAAACTTCTTTTGCACCTTGAGCTTTTGCAGCTTCAACTAATGCATAGATATGTTCATTGTGAGAATGAATTCCACCTGGAGATAATAATCCCATCACGTGAACTTTTTTATCATTTTCTAATGCATGCTTGCATCCTTCAGCGATAACTGGATCATTCTTTAACTCACCGTTTTTAACTGCTAAGTTAATGCGAGTTAATGATTGATAAACAATACGTCCAGCACCTAAGTTTAAGTGACCTACTTCTGAGTTACCCATTTGTCCTTCTGGTAATCCAACACCTAATCCAGACGCCTCTAATGTATTATGAGGGTATGTATTGAATAAACGATCTAAGTTTGGCATTTTAGCTGCTTTAACTGCATTTCCAGCTGTTTCATCGCGTAAACCAAAACCGTCTAAAATAATTAATGCTACAGGTTTTTTAGTCATAATGTTACCTCCTTCATCTTATCTAATTTATAGTATACTAAACTTTAATTCACAAGTACAAGATTATCACTAATGTAAGCGGTTGTTATTTTTGTGCAAAATCATCTTTAGTATGAGCGAATTATATTATTATATGCAGTTATCATTGTATATAATAAAAACCTTATCCATAATTAAATATTACAAATAAGGCTTAATCTTCTGTTTCTAAGTTGAAACGATTAATAAGAATCATCTCGCTTTAGTTTTAATTTTCTTCTGAACGTTTTTGTTGATTTTCACGAATTTCCTCAGCCATTTCTGATAATTTACGCATACGGTGATTGATCCCTGACTTAGTCAACTTCATCCCGCGTTCCGTAGCAATTTCACTCAAATAACTTAAGTTTTCCTCAGGAAACTCTAATCGCAAATTGGCGACATACTGCAAACGTTCTGGTAACGAATTTATTCCATAAACAAGGTCAATTAGTTCAATATTATCAATTTGACGCTGAGCAGCTGCAATGGTTTTAGTTTCATTCGCAATTTCACAATTATTGAGACGATTCTCTGAATTACGAATATCTCTAAAAATTCGAACATCTTCAAAGTTTAACACTGCATTATACGCTTCAATTGCACGTAAGAAATCACTAATTTTTTCTGCTTCTTTAATATAAGTGATGTATCCTTTTTTACGTTGCAACACACGCGCATTCAAATCAAACACATTTAACAAGTCTTTCAAATCCTCTGCATGCTCTTCATCTAGTGTAAAAATTTCAAAATGGTATGAAGACGTTTCAGGATTATTAACAGAACCACCTGCTAAAAAAGCTCCACGCATATACGCTCGCTTACAACAATCATACTCAATTAAATTTTTAGCAATGCCTAAAACAAATCCCGTATCAGACATAATTCCTAATTCAGTTGCAATGTCACGAGCATTTTTCTTAATGCGAATAATATAAACATTATTCTTCTTAAGTTGCATCTTCTTTCTCGATAATAAGTCAACCTCAGTATCAAATAATTGCTTAATTAATTGTAACGTTCGACGTGCAATAGCTGCATTTTCTGTTGCGAAATCAAGAACTAAACCTTTATTTGATAATGAAATAACTCCATTCATTCGAATAAGGGCTGATAATTCTGCTTTCGCACAACAATCGTCTGACTGGATTTGAACTAATTCTTTTTTCGTTTCAGAAGCGAATGACATTGTATCACCCCTCCCTTTTTTCCTCTATATCTAATAATAACGAAAAGATAGTCGCTGCTACTTTTTTCGTATTATGACGAACTTCACCTACATTATTGTAAGAAACTAAACGACTTTTAATAACTTCAATATTCATTTTATGTAATTTTTTTTCATCTATTAAAACGACATCAGAATGTTGATCACAATAACGCTCATAAGTTTCATCATCAATTTCTTCATCATTCACAATGATTTTATCAATAAATGCATGTCCTGCATGCTCATGAAGTGCAAGCACATGATCAGATGCACTATATCCTGTCGTTTCTCCAGGCTGAGTCATGATATTACAACAATACACGCATTCTGCGGATGTTTTTACAAGTGCTTCCGAAATTTCAACTAGTAACAAGTTTGGAATAATACTCGTATATAAACTTCCTGGTCCTAATAAGACTAAATCGGCTTCCATAATAGCCTCCACAGCCTCATCAAGAGCTCTTGCATCTTCTTTTGTATAATAAACGCGTTTAATTTTTTTTTCGATTGTAGGAATGAGCGATTCGCCTTGAATGATTGTACCATCATCATACTCGGCACACAAGCACAATGGAGTGTTACATACTGGTAACACACGCCCTCTAACTTTTAAAACCTCACTTAATTTTTGAATAGCCGAAGCAAAATCTCCTGTAATATTCGTCATCGCTGCAATTAATAGGTTTCCAGTTGGATGCCCTGCTAAATCTGTCTCTCCCGTAAAACGATACTGAAATAACTCTTGTACAAGCGGTTCAACTTCAGATAAAGCAACTAAAACATTTCGAATATCTCCTGGGGGGGGAACATCAAAATCAGTTCTTAAACTACCCGAACTTCCTCCATCATCCGCTACTGTTACAATTGCGGTTATATCGATAGGGTATCTTTTTAATCCTCTTAAAATAGTTGATAAACCGGTTCCTCCACCAATGACCGCTACTTTTAAATCATATTCTGCCATACTTATTCCCCCTACTTTTTATGCGCACGGTGAATATCGCGGTGTGTTGCATTTGTTTTATAATCATTTTCAAATGCATGTGATAAATATTCCGCAATTGCTACCGAACGATGTTGTCCTCCTGTACATCCTATTCCAATAATCACTTGCGACTTCCCTTCAGCTTTATACTTAGGAATTAAAAATTGTAACAAATCAATTAGCTTGGCTAAAAACGTCGTTGTTTCCTCAAAGCTCATAACATATTCATAAACACTTTCATCTAACCCTGTTTGTGGACGCATTGATTCAATATAAAATGGATTCGGTAAGAATCGAACATCGAACATAATATCCGTGTCAATTGGTGTTCCGTGTTTAAATCCAAATGACATGAAAGTCACACTGAAATAATCATTATCAATATTTCCATACTTTGTAATAATTTGTTGTTTTAAATCTTTAGCTGCTACTCCTGTTGTATCAATCTTGAAATCTGAAATATCTAAGATCGGCTTTAATAATTCTCGTTCAGTATGAATACCATCTAATAAATTTGTATCACGTGATAATGGGTGTGTGCGTCTTGTTTCTTTATAACGCTTGACTAAAGTTGCATCATCAGCATCTAAATATAAAACATGAACATTAACAAAATGACTATCTTGTAAAAAGTATAACATCTCATCAATGGAATCAAAATCTAATGATCTTAAATCAATAACCACAGCTAAATTAACGTCATGCTCACTTGTTCCCATAATCAAATCAGTTAACTTAGGTAACAATTTAGGTGGAAAATTATCAATACAATGATATCCAACATCTTCTAGACTATTTAATACAACACTTTTTCCAGCGCCACTCATTCCAGTTACAATTAATAAATTAATCTTTTTCATCTAGATATACCCTTTCCTCTATTGAAAATATTTAAATCGCTGCTTCTACCGTAACATCATAACTTGATATAATTTTAATTAAATCATACGAAGGTGTGTAAAATTGTGTTGATACCATCGGCCCATTATGACTAATTAAATGCTTAATAATGAAACGATCACCTTCAAACATCGGTAACTCATCAATTTTATCAATATCGTGCCACTCTAACGTTCCCTCACGATTTACCTTATTCAACACGCCAGTTGCATCTGTTCCTTTAATCGTATACAACATCCATTCTTTTTGATTAGATTCTTCTTCAACAACAACTGTTGTCACAGCCCCTAGCTCCACATTCTGTAACTTTAATCCTGTCTCTTCAAAAAATTCACGGCAACCTGTCTGAAGCACATTTTCACTAAACTCAGCTTTTCCACCTGGTAAAAACCACTTTTGTCGACTTTGTTTAAATAAAAGAAGTATCTTATCATCTTTCAATAATAAACTATTTGCTACACGCATCGTTTCACCCTCTTTCATTATGAATATTATAACATATAAATAAGAAAATAGAAAAAATGATAGTGGACTCAAGTGAATGGTATACTTCTCTGTACTATTTACATGTGATTAGAAAAATAATCATACTAAAACAACTATACATTATATGTTAAAATTAATACAATGATTATTCTTTTAACTCAATATCACTAAACAATTTAATATCACTCCAATAACCACACTCAATACGTATAACACGCAAACAATCTTTAAATTTTCCGAGATCGGTCTATTTTCCTTAAATAAAACTAATAAACCTGCTCCTGCCCCTGTACAGAGTCCCGCGACAACTGCTCCAAAACTAATCATCCCTTCAAGGTAAAGCTGCGTAATCAAGATAGATGAAACACAATTAGGAACTAAACCAATAGCTGCTGAAATAAAAGGTTGCCATTTATATGCTCTCAACAACCACTGCTCAAGCACATTCTCTCCAATAACCCAAATAACTACATTCATCAAACAAGTCATAATAAATAAAAAGACAACTACTTTTAATGAACGACGGATCGCACTCATAACTATATTAGATTCATGACAATCACATGCCTTTGAACACTTTAATAAGCTATACGTATTTCTCTTCGGTTTGACATCAAAAACTTTATCCACAAAGCTACCAATCAAAATAGCATAAATAATCTTTACCACTAACAATAAAATAATAAACGCCCCTTGATCCCGATACGTTAACATTAGCGGAATGGCCTCATCAGAAGTTGAAATAAAAACGGATAATAACGTTCCAAGCGTAATGCTCCCAGCTGCATATAAACTTGAAGCGGCTACTGAAGCCCCACATTGAGGAATACATCCACCAATAGCTCCAAGTACCGGACCAAGACGATGATTTTTTAAATACGTTGTTCGTTGATTTCCCATAAATTCAAAAACAACATAAACTATAACCAATAACGGCCATATTTTTAGCGCATCGATGAATGCATCCAATACAAATTCCACTTTATCACTCCTCTTTATCAAAAAATAAAAAAGAAAACTTAGTAATCAAATGAATAGTGATTATAAGTTTTCTTTTTATTACTTTTATTAATTTCTTAATATAAAGGATACATTTAATTTTGCGATGTGTTTGTTAGTTATTAATAATCTCTAATTACTATCGAAGATTTGTTTCAATATATTTGAAAGCAGACTGAGCTGCAATTGCACCGTCATTAACAGCAGTTACTACTTGGCGAAGTTCTTTACTAATAACATCTCCCGCTGCAAATACTCCAGGAACAGGCGTCATCATTGCATGATCAACTGTGATATATCCAGCCTCATCTGTTACTTCTAATTCTTTAATCATATCTGTAATTGGATCTAATCCAATATAAATGAAGGCACCCTCTGCTTCAATATCAGAAACTTCATCTGTTTTAACATTCTTAACTTTTACTGCTCCTAATTTCCCATTCGTTTCTTCAAATGACTCAACAACTGAATCCCAAACAAATTCAATCTTATCATCAGCAAAAGCACGCTCTTGTAAGATTTTTTGAGCACGTAATTCATCACGACGGTGGATAACTGTTACCTTCTCTACTAATCCAGCTAAATAAATAGCTTCTTCAACAGCCGAATCTCCCCCACCAATCACAACAACTTTTTTCCCACGGAAGAATGCTCCATCACAGACAGCACACCAAGAAATTCCACGTCCAGATAACTCACTTTCACCTGGGACATTTAATAAGCGATGTTTTGTTCCTGTTGCAACGATAATTGTTTTCGCACGAACTGTATGGTCACCACAATCAATAATTTTTGTTCCGTCCTCAGCAACTGTAACATTTTCTACATTTCCATATGCATATTCTGCCCCTGCCGCTTGAGCATGTTCAAACATTTTCATCGATAAATCTGGACCCGAAATTTTTTCAAATCCTGTATAGTTTTCAATCTCAAATGTATTCACCATTTGGCCACCTGGTGCTCCACGTTCAATCATCACAACAGATAAACTAGCACGAGCTGCATAAATAGCTGCTGTCATTCCTGCAGGACCAGCGCCGATAATCGCTAAATCATAAATCTTTTCCATTCTAAACACCTTCCTTTTTCACAACATTTAGTAAGTCTTTTGCTTCATTTATTATATAAGTAGGATTATAGGTTTTCAAATAATCTGCACCTCGCATCGCCCACCCAACTGCAACACTTTTAACTCCTGCGTGGTTCGCACATTCAATATCATGTGAATTATCGCCAACCATCAAACATTCATCTCGATTTAAATGATAATATTTTAAAACTGTTTCAATCGGTTCAGGATGTGGTTTTGGATGAAGAATATCGTCAGATGAAACAATTAAATCAAAGTAATCAAACATCTTCAGGCATTTTAATCCTTTAAGCGTCATATCACGCTTCTTTGAGGTGACGATGACTAATGTTAATCCTAATCCTTTTAAACTCTCTAGCATTTTAATAACACCTGGAAAGACTTCAATCATCTCATCATGATTATTTTGATAATATTTACGATAACATTCAACAAACTTTTCCGGATTTTCCGGACAATATTTTTCACCTGTCTGTTGAAGCGTTGGACCAATACAATCGATAATCTCTTCATCACTCAATGTGCGATCAGAAAGGAGTTCTTCAAACGCTTGGCAAAAAGAATTAAAAATAAGATTATTCGTGTTTAATAGCGTTCCATCTAAATCAAACAAAATAGCTTTTAGCATTTGTTCCTCCTCGATTATTAATCTCTATCTTATCATATTTTATTTTTCTACTCTTTATGACTGTTTTTCACATAGAAACTTTGATATGTTATTAAGTTCTTCTTGGCAAGGCGTCTATATATGACAAGAATCAGAACTAATACAATAGTTGTAATTGAAATAAATTGGGCCATACGAATTGATTCTGTTAACATTAGGCTGTCAGTACGCATCCCTTCAACCATATATCGTCCAATGGAATACCAGACCGCATAAAAAGCTGCAATTTCTCCCACTAATAATTTCGGTAACTTTCTTAAAACAAAGACAATAAATAAGAATCCGACCATATTCCATAACGATTCATATAAGAAGGTTGGATGATAATAGGCTTCATTAATATACATATTATTTACAATAAAATCTGGAATAAACAAAGATTGTAAAAATTCACGTTGAGCATCTAAGGTAGCCCCAGGAACAACACCCCCATGAGCCTCTTGATTCATAAAGTTTCCCCAGCGACCAATTGCTTGTGCAATGATAAAGCTAACTGAAGCAATATCTGCCACTAGCCAAAAAGAAACTTTACGTTTTTTACAGAAGAAATATCCAAAGATAAAGGCTGCAATAATGGCTCCATGAATCGCAATTCCACCTTGCCAAATCTTAATAATATCTTCTGGATGTGACGAATAGTAATCCCAGCTAAAAGCAACATAATAAATTCGTGCTCCTATAATAGAAATAGGTAACCCGTAAGTAACCAAATCATAAAAGAATTCTGAGTTAATTCCCATTTTCTTTCCTTCTCTAATAGCTAAGAAAAGACCTAAAGCTACGCCGGACATAATGAATACGGCATACCAGTAAATTGTTATTGGCCCTAGTTGTAAAAACACACGATTTAAAGGTTCAATCGTTGAATGATCCACACCTATCTCCTCCATTTTTAATTAGTTTAAAAGTGAGGCTCCTATGTCCTCACCTGAACTAACTATTACTCTTGGTTTGTATATATTGATTTAATTGATTTGTAAATGCTTCTGCTGCGTTATACCCCATGACTTTTAAGCGATGATTCATTGCTGCTACTTCAATTAATGAAGCAATTGAACGTCCTGGGCGTACTGGAATTGTAATCTTTGTAATATCAGTATTAAACAGACGTGTTGTTTCATCTGATAATCCAATACGATTATAGATTTTCTCGTTATTCCAGTCCTCTAATTCAATCATTAATGTTACACGCTTTTTATGACGGTAAGCACGAGCTCCAAACATTTCTACAACATTAATAATCCCAATCCCACGTACTTCGATGAATTGTTGTAATAACTCTGGGGCTCGTCCAACAACAAGTCCTGGCTCTTTCTCAAAGATATCTACACGGTCATCAGCAATTAATTGATGTCCACGATGAATTAATTCTAAAGCTGTCTCACTCTTCCCGATACTACTTTTTCCTGTAATTAATACCCCAATCCCATTTACATCGACTAATACACCATGTACTGATTCAATTGGAGATAAAGCTTCTTCTAAATAGTTTGAGATTGCTGTGAATAATACTGTTGTTTCCTTCTCACTTCGTAATAAAGGAACTTTCGTTTGTTCTGATAGTTCAATCATCTCTTGCGGGATCTCAAAGTTTTTAGAAAAGATAATAACTGGCGTTTCATCTGTAAACAATACACGAGCTCGTTCACGACGAACCTCACTCTCTAGTGATTGAAGATATAACCACTCCTTTGTCCCAATAATTTGAACACGACGTTTAGCACTATCTCGGAAGTACTCAACAACACCTGTTAACTCCATCCCAGGACGAGATAACATTTGTTCTGTGATTGGACGATCTAACGAAAGATTTTCCGTTACAACCTCTAATTTTAATTCTTGTACTAAATCCTGAACTGTTACTACATTCATAACTTATTCACCACCAAAATTTGATTACATGTCTAATGACTATTAGAGAATTCCGTCTAATCATAACATGTGTTGATAATTCATGTGTGACTAGATATTAATTTTTAAAGAATCTTCCTTTAAAATATAGTGATTAATTCCCATTCGTAACAATGAAATAAAGACTGAAGCTAAAATAGCTAGCCCAAAAGAATTAATCTCAAATGAAGGTCCCATTAAATAATCTGCAACCCAGAGTAAAAATCCATTCACCACAACATAAAATAGTCCAAAGGTCATGATGGTTAATGGTAAAGTTAAAATGACAATAATCGGCTTTAAAATAATATTTAAAACGGTCATAACTATCGCTGTATTTAAGGCATCCCAAAAACTAGCAATATAAAACCCTTGAAACCATCCACTCGTTACCATTAAAACTAATGTATAAACAATTAGATTAATGCCAATTGACCTCATATCAAAACAGCCAACCTGTTTTGTATAAATAACTTGGGGTTGCTTTATATCTTCAGGACCCTTTTGTTTTTGACTATTACTTTGCTTAGCATTTCCATCTAAAAGATTTTCAATCACTTCTTGTTCATCAATTATTTCATGATTTGAATTTAGATCCTTCTTTTGATCCATGCTACACCCTCCTCAATCTAGCCAACTCTATTGTATCATAAGTCAACTCTATCACAACATTTTTAGTAATTGTTGTAAATTGAATTCATATTTAAGGATTTCATTAATATGAATTATTCACTCAATATTTTGGTAACTATATAGAAATAGAAATGTATTTTATAATTCTACACTAGCCTTAGTTAGTGAATTACTTTAATACAAAAGCATCCTATAGTCCAGATAAAAGTTTTTATGATCTGAAAAACTTATCTGGACTTATATATATAAAAAAGCCCGCTAACTTTAACCGATCGTCGTTAAAGTCAGCGGACTTTTTCAGAATATTTACGAAAACACGTATTCACCTTTTATAGCTTCAGCTAATGACCTAAATTATTGATTGTCGTAAGAACTTTCACTAACTGTCCATCCCTCTATAAGCATATAAAATTTAAACGGCTACTACGCTCCGTAAACGAAAGATTACCAGCCCAATCTGAGGACTTTAGTTTGTTTGTACTTTCGGCCAAAATCCCATGGATTTGTGTTGACCAGTAAATCTAAATCATTTCCAGTAATGGCACTTCCGCGATCTAAAACAATCGCTTTACCAATACCATCAATATCTACAATTGTTCCACATGGATAATCTTGTCCAGCGGCAACAATACGAACTGAACCATATGTACTATCATTATAGTAAATGGTTGAGCTAATATCTGGGTATGGTTTACACGCAACTCGTGTTCCACATCCTGCACAGTTTGTATCATATGCAGTCATATTAGCAACGAAAGATGTAATTGGACCCGTTCCAATTGCAATCGTTTTAGTTTGACCTTCGTCAACTACATTCGCCTTTACTTCAGTTTCTTCGACCTGTTCTCCATTCTTATAAACCTTTTCGATGACGTGTTCGACTACTTTTGGCGAACCTTCATTCCATACTTCTTGTTCCCCTTGTGGAATGTCGTCTGTGTAAACATACTCTGTATCTAAATTTATTTCTTCAAACACTGATTCGTATGCTTTTTCTACACGTGTAATTTCAATCTCCATATCTCCTTCAACTAAAGAAGTTTTAGCGACTGAAATCTCATCATTTGAACTTAGTTCAATACTACGTTGTTTTAATACATCGTCTACTGTTGATTCTGTTGTCATGACTAAAGTTTTGATTCCGCCATCATTAATAACTACGGATTGTGCACGATTAATCTCGATGTCCATTCCATCGTAGACTTGATCGTCAAAACTTACATTCATATCATCGAAATTTCCAACTCTTATTCCTTGCTCTTTAAGCAAGCCATCCACCGTTTGCTGATATGTGGTGAATGTATTCAGCTCTCCATTATCATTGATGTTTACTTCCTTCAAGTTGGATTGCATGACAGCGTAGATTCCAACTACAATTACGCATAATGACATAATAAATGCAATTAGATCTCGTTTCATCTCATGCGCCTGTTGCCTAAAATAACTACCATACCATTCATATGGGGGTGAGCCTTTTAGCAACAGTTCACCTCCTTCTTTACGTCCGATAAACAAGCAAGTAATCTTTCTAGAGTGAGCTTACGACGTGCTTATCATAGCACGTGGGCAAAAAGAAGGTCAACCGCCAAGCCAGTCTAAAGTTCAGTTTAATACATTTTTTATACATAAAGAACATATTTTTAAGGCAAAAAAACACAATTTGTTCGTTTTTCGCTATTTTCCCTTATTTTGTTAAACAAGTTTGTCAAATCAAGAAAAAACTAGATCCTTCTATTAGCTCTATATTATGGTATTAAAACATATATCCTTATACAATGAAAATCTCCCAAATTATATGGATTACTTGTTCAAGATATAATTAAATATTCAAGCTTTTATACATTGATAAATGATTGATATCAATCCCGTCATAATTAAAGTCTGAGTACAGAATAACTATAGAAGCAGTAACATTTGTTACAATATAAAAAATGACTACCCCTATCTAGTAATTGAGTATTTCTATAAACTAATAAAAACCCTATCTATTAAATAGATAGGGTTTTTATTAGTTCATCTGACGCTTTCGATCGCGAGTTAAAATTTTATTTAAATACTTTCCTGTATAAGAACCTTCTACATTAGCAACTTCCTCAGGTGTTCCCTTCGCAACAATTGTTCCTCCGCGTGTTCCACCTTCAGGTCCTAAATCAATAATATAATCTGCCATTTTAATCACATCTAAATTATGCTCAATAATGATGATTGTTGCTCCTTCTTCAACCATACGATTTAGAACTTTTAACAATCGTTTAACATCTTCGATATGTAAACCAGTCGTCGGCTCATCTAAAATATAAACAGTTTTATCCGTAATACGTCGATGTAATTCTGAAGCTAATTTAACACGCTGTGCCTCTCCTCCAGATAGCGTTGACGCTGGTTGACCTAATTTTAAATACCCAAGCCCTACATCACATAATGTTTTTAATTTACGTGCAATTTTAGGGTGATGTTCAAAGAATTCATAAGCATCTTCCACGGTCATGTCTAAAACATCCGCAATATTTTTACCACGATATGTCACCATTAATGTTTCGCGATTATATCGCTTTCCATGACAAACTTCGCACGGAACATAGACATCCGGTAAGAAGTGCATTTCAATCTTTAACACCCCATCTCCTCGACAAGACTCACAACGTCCACCTTTAACATTAAACGAAAAGCGACCTTTTTGATACCCACGAACCTTCGCTTCATTTGTTGAAGCAAATAAATCTCGAATATCATCAAACACACCAGTATATGTGGCAGGATTTGAACGCGGTGTACGACCAATTGGTGATTGGTCAATATCGATAATTTTCTCAATATACTCCATTCCTTTTAACTCTTTATGTTGTCCTGGCTTCTCTTTTGTACGATAAAGTTTCGAAGCAATTGAACGATATAAAATATCATTAATCAACGTTGATTTCCCCGAACCTGAAACTCCAGTTACAACATTCATCACACCCATTGGAATAGATAAATTCACATTTTTTAAATTATTTTCTTTAGCTCCCTTAATTTCAATAAAGTTACCATTTCCTTTTCGTCGTTCTTTTGGTAAGTAGATTTGTTTCTTTCCACTTAAATATTGACCAGTAATCGATTTTTCATTTTGCATCACTTCTTCTGGTGTTCCTTGTGCCACAATTTGACCACCATGTATACCAGCACCTGGGCCAATATCAATTAAATAATCGCAAGCCATCATCGTATCCTCATCATGCTCCACAACAATCAATGTATTTCCTAAATCTCGCATTGATTTAAGTGTTTCAATTAAGCGGTCATTATCACGTTGATGTAATCCAATTGAAGGTTCATCTAAAACATACAAGACACCTGATAAACGTGACCCAATTTGAGTAGCCAATCGGATACGCTGTGCTTCTCCACCTGAAAGCGAACCTGCCGAACGATTTAAGGTTAAGTAATCTAACCCTACATTAACTAAAAAACTTAGACGCTCTTTAATTTCCTTCAAGATTAAATTTGCAATTACTTTATCTTTTTCACTTAAATTTAAGTTTTCAATAAAATCTAATGCTTCTTGAATAGATAAATCAGTAAAATCATTAATATTCTTTCCATCAATTAAAACAGATAAAGCTTGCTCCGAAAGACGTTTTCCATGACATTTGTTACATGTTAAATCGGACATAAATCCTTCAATCCATTCACGCATAAATGAAGAGCTTGTCTCCATATAACGTCTCTCTAAGTTGTTAATAACCCCTTCATACGTATCGACTTTTTCTTGTTTAATTCCACTTTCAGACTGTAGCTGAAAATGAATAGGTTCATTTGTTCCATATAAGATAATATTCTTCTCTTTATCTGTTAATTGCTCGAATGGTTTATCTAAATCAATACTATAATGTCGACAAACAGTATCTAATAATTTTCGACTATAATTCTCTTCTTTTTCCCATCCACGAATAGCACCCTGTGCAATTGATAGCTTTGGATCGGGAATTAATAAGTCAACATCAATTTTCTTTTGGACACCTAATCCACCACATTCAGAACAAGCCCCAAATGGTGAATTAAATGAAAACATACGTGGCTCTAACTCTCCAACTGAGAAATCGCAATATGGACAAGAAAAATGTTCACTAAAGATTAACTCTTCTTCACCAATTACATCAACCAGTACTTTTCCACTTCCAAGTTTTAAAGCTGTTTCAAGTGAATCAGCTATCCTTGCACTTGCATCTGGTTTTAATGCAATACGGTCAACGATTACTTCAATCGTATGCTTTTTGTTCTTATTTAAATTTATTTCCTCATCTAGATCGAGCATCTCACCATCGACTCGAACACGTACATATCCATCTTTCTTTAACTGCTCAAATACTTTGGCATGTGTTCCTTTTTTTCCAACAATCATTGGAGCTAAAATTTGCATACGTGTACGCTCAGGATATTGATACAAGCGATCAACCATCTGTTCAACTGATTGTGCCTGAATTTCAACCCCATGTACAGGACACACAGGCTTCCCTATTCGAGCAAATAATAAACGTAAGTAATCGTAAATTTCAGTTACAGTTCCAACCGTTGAACGTGGATTACGATTAGTTGTTTTTTGATCAATTGAAATGGCTGGAGATAATCCTTCAATCGAGTCGACATCTGGTTTCTCCATATTCCCTAAAAACTGACGGGCATAGGCTGATAAACTTTCTACATAACGTCGTTGCCCTTCCGCATAAATTGTTTCAAAAGCAAGTGATGACTTCCCTGAACCTGATAATCCTGTCAAAACAACTAATTGATTTCGTGGAATTTCAACATCAATATTTTTCAAGTTCTGTTCTCTTGCACCTTTCACGATAATTTTATCGTTCATTTTAATTCACCTCATGACTTCTGAGTTAAGATTCATCTTCTTCAGCTAAATATTTTGAAAATGGTAAAAATAATGTAAATGTCGATCCGACATCGACTACACTTTCTACTGTTAATCTCCCACCCATTGCTTCAGCTAAACGTTTAGAAATACTAAGCCCTAATCCTGTTCCTCCAAAACGTCTTGAAATCGTATTATTTTCCTGCGTAAATGCCTCAAAAATAGATTCTAACTTATGGGATGCAATCCCCTTACCTGTATCTTGAACTTTAATACTTAAATAAGCATCTGTTTCGTTTTGATAATCTAATTCAAAGATAACTCTAATTTCTCCACTTTCAGTAAATTTAATCGCATTTGAAACTAGATTAATAATAATCTGCTTAATACGACCCTCATCACCATATAATTCATGAGGAATTTTTTCATCTACAATAAGATTAAAATCAATCCCTTTATTGGCCGCTTCAACAAGAAATAACTCTTCAACTTTATCAGCAGTTTGGAAAATATCAATCTTCTCAATACCTAATTTAACTTTCCCATCTTCAATCATTGAGAAATCTAATAACTCATTAACATGCCTTAACAATAAATCACTCGAGTATTCAATAATCTCTAATTGCTTTCTTTGTTTAGGTTGATCAATACTTAGCTTTAAAAGTTGAATGTATCCTTTTATTGCGTTTAATGGTGTCTTTAACTCATGTGAAACCTTAGCTAAAAAGAGAGTTTTAGCCTGGCTTGCTACAAGTGCACGCTTCCAAGCAAATTCTAATTCTTGGCTCTGTTTATCTTTTACATTTAATAACCGCTCATTTTCTAAATAAGCATTTCGCACCATCAAAAATGAAGGTTTCCAAATTGAACTTAGATTACGTGGTACAGTGTAATCTCCTTCTCCACAACGTTTTACATACTCAATCAACAAATAACAAGGTCTAATAATGACCACAAATAAGATATAAGAAACAAGTAAAAATAAAAAAATCAATAGAATGGTACTAAATTCAAATAAACTAATCGTCTCTTCAAGGACTGACCCAGTTAAAGAGCGATTCAGTTGATAGTAAATCATTTTTACATTATTATTCTCAGAAATATACCGATTAATATAATATCCTTCATCTTTCAAAATTTGAGAAGCTTGCTCAAAATCTGCACTCTCTAACTTTTGCTGAATCTCAAAAGGGAGATTATTTTCATTATATAAATGATTACCTATATAGTACAAACTTCGAGTAAAACGCTCTTCTTGAGAAACGAATTGTTCTGATGTTAAAGTCTCGTAAGAAAAACGAATATATCCTAATATTTGATCGTTGTATTGTACTAGTTGATAGACTGACCAAGTAGTATTTTGACGATCTTCCTCATTTACAAGATATAAATTTTCGTCCATCTTAACTATATCTAATGTGTTTAATTTTTGCTGTAACCTCTCCCTGTTACATTCATGACAATAGAATGGAATAAATTTAAAATCGATAATCTTATAATCTTCTCGATAAAGTTTCTTAGTTTGATCCAAGGTATCATTGATGATGTCTATTGTTTTTAAGTATGCAAGATAGAAGGCTCTATCTTCTTGTGGCGGCATTGAACCACCAGGTACAAACTCATCAATTAAACGTTCAATATCATCATTATTTAATGATTCAATCAACTGTAAGTTTTCTTTAAGAATCTTTAATAATTTATACTCTTCAGATTTTACTAATCGGATATATTCTCTAGTATTAGCATCCATTTCCATTCCAATACGATTTACATCTTGATCAATCTCAAAAAGTCGTTGAGAATAATTCTTTTCATAATTCAAATAAAAAGTTAAAGCAAACGAGAGTATTACAACACAAAATATAGTCCAAAACATCATGGTTAAACGCCAAAATAATCTTTTCATTTCATCCTCTTCCCGTATAACTTCCTATTCCCAACTTGTTAATTTCAAAGTAACTTCTCTTTCATTAGCTGGACGCTTTAAAACACCATAAATTTCTTCACTTGAACGAATAACAACATCAATATTATATTCAGGTGAAAATGATTCTGGAATTAACTGTGCTAACAATTGGTGGAAAGATAGCTTTTCAGCTAACCCATAAAAATCGATATTTACCGTAATTTCTAAATTTGTTAACTTATCATCCATAAAATGAGCAATCCCGATAATTCCATAATAATGTGGATAATATTCTTTAATCACTTGCTTAAAGGCACTAAATTGGTTTGATAAATTTGAATCAAAAGCTAATGTATTGTTATCTGGCAATAAATAATACTTCTCATTAACTTTTTCCCAATTCTTAATTTGTGAATTTTTTTCCCCAACCAATGTTTTGGCTACCATATGTCCTGGAGTCACGGCACTTTCTTCTTGCACAATATATAATCCAATCATAATTGGAACGGTTTCAAATTGCTCTTGTGTTCTTAAAATATCAATCACACGTTGAGCAATCTCTTTTCCCTTTTCAATTAATGTATTCTCATCCAAGACAATCGTTTGATCATATTCCAACTCATTTTTCCATGTTTGATATGGATTCAATGCCAACCCTATCGTTACCCCTTCTAGAACTGTCTCATCTTCACTTTGAACCACATAGTTTTGTTCTAATAAATAAGCTAGATAGACTGGATTAACATCTATCCCGTCGATATTAATGATTTCATCGTTAGCTGGATTTAAACCAATATCCACATAGTCTGGATCTAATTCCAATTCTTTTTCTAACTCAACAGCTGTCATCTTCTTTGCCAATAGCTGTTGAACAATTGGCTTCGTTAAAATTTGCCCTTCTTGGAAGTAAACCTCTTTTGGATCAAAATAAGATTGAGATTCACGCATTAACGCTAAATCAAACGTGTCAATATCATAACGGTTCTTCATTTTTGAATATCTTGAATAAACTAATCCACGCGTTGGACTCGTCTTATAAGGAAGCATCGTACGATAATACTCACTTGTTGCTTCATTTGATAACAACTGCTTTGTTAACATTTCTTCTTCAGTCATATTTTCTTGAACAGGTGGTACAGGAGGAGCAGAACACCCTATTAACACCACTAAACTGCATAGAAAGCTAACCATCAACACATAAATACGCTTCATTGAAACCCTCCTATTCACCAAGCATTTTTAACATCATTTCTTCATCAATCACTGTCACACCAAGTTCTTGTGCTTTTTTAAGTTTTGATCCACTCTTTTCTCCAGCAACTAAGAAATCCGTTTTAGCACTCACACTTCCTGAAACTTTAGCACCTAAAGCCTCTAATTTCACACCCGCTTCTTTACGAGATAGTGTTGCTAACGTTCCTGTTAAAACAACTGTTTTTCCATAAAATTCATTTGCTTCATTAGCAGTAGAAACTTTAACACCTGTATAACTCATATTCAATCCTAACGCTTTTAATTCATTAATTAATTGAACATTAGCGTCCTGCGTGAAATAGTGAACAATACTATTAGCAATTACATCTCCAATTTCAGCAATTCCTTTGAAGTCATCAAACGTTGCCTGCATTAAAGCATCAATCGTTTCAAAATGAGCAGCTAATACTTTTGCCGTCTTACTTCCAACATGACGAACACCTAAACCAAATAATAATCTTTCTAAACTATTCTGTTTACTATTTTCAATAGCAGTTAATAAATTCGTTACCTTCTTCTCTCCCATACGTTCAAGAGGTAATAGTTGTTCTTTTTGTAATTTATAAATGTCAGCTACATTTTCAATTAACTGGTTATCATATAGTTGTTCAACCACTTTCACACCTAAACCATCAATATTCATAGCATCACGAGAAACAAAATGACATAAACTCTCAACAATACGTGCAGGACAATCAATATTTAAACAGTAGTAATCCGCCTCTCCTGCTTCACGAATCAGCTCACTACCACAACGCGGACAGTCTTGAATCATTTCAAATGGTGCTTCATCTCCATGACGCGCATCAATAACCGGTTTAACAACCTCTGGTATAATTTCTCCTGCTTTCCGAATAATGACACGGTCATTAATACGAATATCGCGCTCCTTAACATAGTCCTCATTATGTAACGTCGCACGACTGACACGTGTTCCAGCAACACGAACAGGTTCTAATACTGCATTAGGCGTTACCATTCCTGTACGACCAACAGTAAAAATAATATCTTTCAGAATAGTCTCCACTTCTTCTGCTGGGAATTTATACGCAATCGCCCAACGTGGACTTTTCACTGTTGATCCTAACTTTTGTTGTTCATTTAATTGATTGACTTTAATCACAATACCATCAATTTCGTACGGTAAATCAAAGCGATTAGTTGACCACTTTTCAATATAAGCTAATACGCCATCAATTGAGTCACAAACTTCACGGTTAGGATTCACATTAAACCCTAACTCTTCAATCTTTTGTAAGCTCTCATCATGCGTCTGACACCCTAACTCTTCAGCACTCGGGACAGCATAGCAAAACATCGCTAATTCACGTTTTGCTGCAATACGAGAGTCTAATTGACGTAATGATCCCGCTGCCGCATTACGAGGATTCGCAAATAATTCTTCTCCTTTTTCAGCACGTTGTTTATTTAACTTATCAAGTGTTGCCTTTGACATATAAACTTCCCCACGTACCTCTAGAGGATCTTTATATGGAATATGTAGAGGAATCGTTTGAATTGTTTTTAAGTTTTCAGAGATATCTTCTCCTACCACTCCATCTCCTCGCGTTGCTCCTTTAACAAACTGTCCATCACGATAGTGTAACGTAACAGCTAATCCATCAATTTTTAATTCACATACATAAGAAATATTAGGTGATACTTTTCGAATACGTGCATCAAAATCACGTAAATCACCTTCATTAAACGCATTCCCTAATGAAAGCATCGGTTTTTCGTGTTGAACTTTATTAAATCCTTCTAATATCGCTCCTCCAACACGAACAGTTGGAGAAGTTGATGATTTTAATTCTGGATATTGTGCTTCCAATTCTATTAACTCTTGCATTAATCGATCATACTCACGATCACTTACGCTTGGCTTATCAAGCACATAGTATTCTTTATTGTATTGATTTAACAACTTCGTTAATTCTTCGACACGTTGTTTAGACATAACGACATCCTCCTTTTACCACTCATTTCATTATGAACGTTTCTTTAATGCTGGATGTGATCCCATTAACTTCTTAATTCCATGTGGAGCACTAAAGGCAATTGAAATCACTTCACCTTTCACTCCAACGACGACACCTTCACCAAATGTGTCATGCTCGACCTTATCTCCACTATTCCAAGACGATCCTGAATTTAAACTAACTGTTTTAATCTGACGTTTTGGTGCTTTTGATTCCATCGCTTCTTTTAAAGTAAATGAAGGACGTGGACGTGATTCAATTCCTGTCTTATTTAAATAAGTTTCTGAAATTTCACGAATGAACATGGACTCAGGATTGGCTGAACGCATTCCGTATTGATAGCGACTTTGTGCATTTGTAATGAATAAAAGATCTTCTGCACGAGTAATCGCAACATATGCTAAACGACGTTCTTCTTCTAAATCATCCGCTCCTTGTTCAATCGCTGAACGAAGTGGGAAGATTCCATCTTCAAATCCACAAATAAAGACAACTGGGAACTCTAACCCTTTAGCCGCATGAATAGTCATAAGTGTGACTTTTGATTCATTGGCTTCTTCTTCAGTTTCTGTATCAGTTTGTAACATTAAATCATTTAATAAAATAATTAACTTGGTCATCGTCGGAAGATCATCTGCACGTTCTTCACTTTCTTCTTCTGCTAAAATTTCATCTAAATCAACATCTTCAAATTGCGTAGCCATTGATTTAAACTCACCTAAGTTATCAATTCGACTGTCTGCTTCAATCGTATTTTCATTCTCTAACATTTCTAAATATCCTGTTTGACTTAACACTAAATCAATAAAACTTGCTAACGAATGATCCTCAATTTGTGCACGAAGCATATAAATCATTGTTTTGAAATCCATTAATTTATTTAACGTTGCTTTAGCAACTACACCCGTTGCATCTTGAATAGATGACATCAGTGATAACTCTGACTCCGCTGCAAAATGTGATAATTTATCAATTGAGGCTGCTCCAATTCCACGCTTTGGTTCATTAACGACACGAACAAACGATAAATCATCATCTGGATTACAAATTAAACGTAAATACGCCATTAAATCTTTAATCTCTTTACGCTTAAAGTAACTCTGTCCACCAACTAATCGATATGGAATATTTTGACGGAGCAATGCCTGCTCAATCGCACGTGATTGAGAATTCGTACGATACAAAACAGCAAAATCATGATAATCACAAGCATCACGTCGCATATATGCAATCTTATCTGCAATATAATTTGCTTCAACATCTCCATCAGAGGCACGATGATATTCAATGGCTTCGCCTTCTCCACGATCAGACCATAACTGCTTATCACGACGGCCACTATTATTTTTAATCACATCATTTGCAGCATTTAGAATCATTTGTTTTGAACGATAGTTTTGTTCTAATAACACAACTGATGCATCTGGATAATCACTTTCAAATGATAAAATATTTTCAATATTCGCTCCACGCCAACTATAAATAGACTGATCCGAGTCACCAACGACACAAATATTACGGAACTTCTCAGCTAATAATGTAACAATCTTATACTGAGCATGGTTCGTATCTTGATACTCATCGATGTGAATATATTGGAACTTATTTTGATAGAATGATAAAACTTCAGGATGTTTTTCAAATAAATGAACTGTTAGCATTAATAAGTCATCAAAATCAACACGATTATTTTTAAATAATGTTTGCTGATATTTTTCATAAACACGAATCACATCTTCATTTTCAAACTCTTTATTTAAATCACTTGGTGTCTTCAGTTCATTTTTAGCATTACTAATTTGCGATAAAAAATATTTTGGTGATTGGCGTTTTGGATCTAAATTTAAGTCTTCCATCACTGTCTTAATAACACTTAATTGATCGGCATCATCTAAAATACCGAAATTCAAATCATAACCAATTAAATCAATATCACGTCTTAAAATACGAACACACATTGAGTGAAACGTTGAAATCCAAACATCTTTTCCACGCTCACCAATTAACTTTTCAACACGCTCTTTCATTTCGCGAGCAGCTTTATTTGTAAACGTAATTGCAAGAATATTATACGGCGATACTTGCTTTTCAGACATTAAATATGCAATACGATGGGTTAATACACGTGTCTTCCCTGAACCTGCCCCCGCCATTACTAATAATGGACCTTCAGTGGTTAGAATAGCCTCCTTTTGTTGGGGATTCATTTTATCTAATAATTGACTCATCATCTCACCTCTATAAAAAATTTCATCTATATAGATACAGAAATATATTTTACAATTTTGTATCTATCTTAATTCATTAACCGCTCTGATATTAAAGCAGACTATAGTCCAGATAAAAGTTTTTACACTATAAAAAACTCATCTGGACTTATATACAGAAATGTTTTCTACATTCACTGTTGCAAACTAAATGTTTAAAGCTCATGCCATTCAAGGCATCCTATAATCTCAGTGGGTCCCTGCCATTCGAAGTATTAATCCTCAACTGCTAGGCCCTAAAAATTTTGTGATACATAAAATTTACTGAGACTTATCTATCTCATTTTTAATTTTACTAATGATAAATACAATCTGTTTTATTATAGCAATTTTATAGCCTAAATTAAACAAACATTCGTTTGTTATCAGCCATTTTTTGAGAATATTATCATAAAACAGACATATTTATTAGTCTAGCAAAAATAAAGTAAGCTTATGCAATTTTTGCACTTTACTTTTTCTTCATCAAAATACTACAAAAAAACTTAATTTACTTCTTAACATAAAAAAATCGCAGATTAATATAACACATTAATCTACGAGTTTTAGTTATATACGCAGTTATATCAATTAGATACGGAAGCTTGATTTTAATGAAACAATACGATTAAATGATAACTTACCATCTTTTGTACGCTTTGGATCAACATTAAAGTATCCGTGACGGAAGAATTGGAATTTGTCATGTGCTTGAACATCTTTCATATTTTCTTCTACGAATCCTTGAACAACTTCTTCAGAGTTTTTATTGATACGCTCTAAGAATGGTAATCCTTCAGTTTCTTCATTTTCAATTAATAACGGTTCATATAAATGGAAATCAGCTGGAATATTATGTGTTGCATCTACCCAGTGAATCGTTCCTTTTACTTTACGTCCTGTAAATCCTGATCCTGATTTCGTTTCTGGATCATATGTTGCATGAATTTCAACGATATTTCCTTCTTCATCTTTAATGACATCAGTACATTTAATGAAGTAAGCATGTTTTAAACGAACTTCGTTTCCAGGGAATAAGCGGAAGTATTTCGGAACTGGATTTTCCATGAAATCTTCTTGCTCAATATAGATTTCACGTGAGAACGGGATTTGACGAGTTCCCATTTCTGGCACTTCTGGATTGATTTCAGCATCTAAATATTCAACTTGTCCTTCTGGATAGTTAGTAATAACAACTTTTAATGGACGTAAAACAGCCATTGTACGAGGAGCTTTTAATTTTAAATCTTCACGAATGAAGTGTTCTAACATTTGTGGATCAACTGTACTTACAGCTTTTGATAATCCAACTTCTTGGATAAAGTTTGTAATTGCTTCTGGTGTATAACCACGACGGCGTAATCCCGCTACCGTTGGCATACGTGGGTCATCCCATCCATCAACAACACCTTCATCCACTAATTGTTTTAAATAACGTTTCGACATGATTGTATTCTTCATGTTTAAGCGAGCGAATTCAATTTGGCGAGGTTTTGCTTCTGTTTCACAGTTTTCAATTACCCAATCATATAGTGGACGGTGATCTTCGTACTCTAATGAACATAATGAGTGAGTAATTCCTTCAAATGCATCTTCTAATGGATGAGCATAGTCGTACATTGGATAGATACACCATTTATCACCTGTATTATGGTGAGTTGTATGTAAAATACGATATAATGCAGGGTCACGTAAGTTCATATTAGGAGAAGCCATATCGATTTTAGCACGTAATACTTTTTCTCCATCTTTGTAAACACCTTTACGCATGTTTTCGAATAACTCTAAGTTTTCTTCAACAGAGCGATTACGATAAGGTGATTCAACACCAGGTTGAGTTAATGTCCCGCGGTTTTCACGCATTTCCTCAGGTGTTTGATCATCAACATATGCCTTACCTTTTTTGATTAATTCAACAGCATGCTCATACATTTTCTCGAATGTATCAGATGCGAATAATAATTCGTTATATTCAACACCTAACCATTTAATATCATTGATAATCCCTTGAACAAATTCTTCATCTTCCTTAACGGGATTCGTATCGTCAAAGCGAAGGTTCATTTTTCCACCGAACTCTTTAGCTAATAAATAGTTTGTTAAAATGGCTTTCGCGTGACCAATATGTAAATAACCATTTGGTTCTGGAGGGAAGCGTGTAATAATTTCTTTGTGCTTACCACTCTCTAAGTCTTCTTTCATAATCGTCTTAATGAAGTTTGAATTTTCATTGACCATTTCCATAAAAAACACCTCGCTAAAATTCAAAACTAATGCAAATATTGCGCCTTTAATATATAAAAATCTATTTTTAGATTATATCACAAGTCTAGAATACATAGTAACATTATTCCACTATTTCCAGTGAAAAATTCGTCATTTGACCAAATCTTGAGAATAAGTCTTTAGCTAATTCAACATCCTGTAATAAACCATCCGTCCCATTAAATGATGTAATGAATAATAAAATAGTTTTCGTCTCTTCTGTAATACGAGTTCGAGGTGTATCGGATGTCGGTGTTCCAAATGGACCTAATTCGTCACAATACACTGGGATATTTTCAATATTAATATTTCCACGACCAATTCCTTCATAAGGTTCATCCTGGCCAATACGAATCAAAATATCTCCTTGAATCTTATCTTCATCTAATACAGCCACACTACGTTGCGTTCGAGCTGATAAAACATTTCCAATATCCACAGCATTATTAACAAAGTAAAGCCCATTACCTTTAATTAAACGACGAAGTAAAGCTTCTGTTGATAGACGATAACGTGACGGATCCTTCCCTAATGCTTTATATCCGGCACGAGCTGCCGCAATACGTGGTTGTTTTAACAGCGTCTCTAGCGTTAATTGTTCCATCATCTCTTTTTCTAGCTGTTCCATCTCTTGTTTTAATGACTCCTGTGTTGGTGTCACTTCTGTATCAAAAGACATGATGGCTAAACAGTAACCAGGAACTTTCTCCTTTAATTGTTTATCAAGTGTAATCTTCTTCATAAAAAACCTCCGATAATGTAACTTTAATTACCATTATACAATTTAAAAAAGATAGTTTAAAACTATCTTTTTATTCTTTTTTAAAAGATTCAGCTTCTCGATCCTGTTCTTCCTTCTTCAACAGTGCGTAAGCAATAGCCAATTCTTTTAATTTATTTTCTCTCTCTTTATCAATACAGTATTGATGAACATAAATCATCATGCCAAAAGAAATGATAATTAGAACGCTTAAGTTCACGACATCTACTAATAAATAATTCATTCGCTCAAAATAATATTGATTCGAAGATAAAACATAATAAACAATCAAACATAGTCCATACCACTTCAGCCAAGAAAATAGATGCTCTGGTGAAATCTGAGTGATACGTAGTTGATTAATAAAAAATAATAAGAGAATGGATATCGATAGCAATAAGAATAAATTAACAACCACTTTGATCACCTCAGACAACTAACAGTTACTAATAGCATTGACCATTTTTTGAGTTTTTATTCTTTCACTATAAAGTGTTCTAAATCTTCTATCGTTAAAGCTTTTGAATGGTAAAGATATAGCCTATCCTCATAAAACTCGACGTTTATTAGAGCTTAAAGTCAGTGTATAAAATATTAAAATTAACCAAGATTATCCCCATCAAACTAATCCTATTTTCTTTATTCATGTATAATTCCTTCGACTCAAAATGTTCATTTCATTATAACAGATCGTTTGTAAGGCTTATACAAAACCTGCTTCTACTATTTAATCTTTAAACGAATTTGATCGATCCGCTCTCCATCATCACTTAAAATCGAAATCACAACCTCTCCTTCAGCAATTCCTTGAACCGTACCACCTTGTGTAACTGTTGCCACCCCTTCATCACTACTTAACCACAAAACATTCTGATGACTTGCATCTAATGGCAAAAGTTCATAATCTAATGTAACAGATTCCCCTACCTTCAATGACCTCACTTCTGTTTTAATCTTTAGCTTTTCAACTGGAATCACGACTCTGACATCAAAATCAATCTCACTATTTTTGGATGATAAAATTCGAGTAATTCCCGATGAATTAGCAATAAGCTTATCTTGTTTAATGACTGCTATCGACTCATCCGTGCTTTCAAATTCGAGTGTGGATAACTCTAATTGAGATCCCCCTAATAATTGAGTCAATTCTACTTCATCTCCTACCGAAAGAGTGACATACGTGATCACCTCGTTCGGGCGATTAGATGTCTCTTCATTTAATAACATAAAATCATCTCTTGAAACATAAGCCTCACTCGTCTCAAAATTATACGTTATATCAGATTCTATCACTTCTTGTTCTGAAATTGGCATATCACTTTGAATTTTGAGCTGATCCTCCATTTGAGCTAACACTAAAACAGGATAGTTACGAATGCCCGTACTTTGTTGTTGATTTGAAGTTAAATAAGCAAGATTCCCCTCTGAATCCAAATGAACAGGAATCACTTGATTATTCTGTTTAATCGCAAGTTGATAATAATTATAATCCTTACCACCTAATGCTTTATCCATACGATAGTAATGCCCCGCAATTTTTTCACCCCAGTAAGGGTCAGAGGCATATTTAACATTCATCCCGCTTCCTTTATTCCCAACGTGTGGACCATAGTATCTAAAATCCGAAACAGCATCAGTATATCCCCAAGATACATAGCGTTCTGCATGATAGAATACACCGTTGCGGATACTCGTAAACTGTGTGGCATTCCCATATGGATTTTGATCCGTCGCATTCATCCCAAACGTATTATTCTTCTCAATCGCAATCTTACTTCGACCATAACCACTTTCATGTAAAGCCATTGAAAACTCTAATCCCCCATTAATCCCAAATAATTCTTGGGCTTCTAAAAAGCTTTCTCCCTCATCTACTAACTGACTCTCACCTTCAGTTGGTGGATAAGTAACAGCCTTTTGTGTATAACCTAACTGATTTAAATAAGTATTCAACTCATCATACGTATAATTTGTTTTTGAACGATACGGGAGGTATTGAAAATAATTATAGAAGGGTTCACTACTATTTATTGCTCCTACCCCATCAACTGAAATCGATTGCCAATCATCATAAAAATAAATCCCATCATAACTATAATAACTTTTTCCTTCTTCCATCCACTGCGGTGCTTTACCGATAATCAAAGGTGTCTTTGCTAAAGCATCTCGAACATCTTGTGCTAAATAATGAATGAGATCTTCACCTTCTTTGGTATAGTACGAAATATTTTGAACTTGATTACTCGGAATAATACTGACCCATGTTTCAGTACTTGCCGAAGCATCATACACCGCATGACGATCAACCCAACCATCATAACCTGACATATAAATTTTAAATGCATCTTCTGTTTCATCAACTAATAATGCCTCATCAATATAACAGGCATTAATATACGTATCTAGTGTTTCAGAATTCGTTAAATTATGATTAGCTCCACAAGTCGTCGTTTTAAATTGAACAATAGTTGGGTCCATCGAAATCACAATCATGCCATCATTCAAAACGACTAAAACTCCATCATCAAACGTCAAGCCTTGAACCTTAGACTTTAATTCCTTTGCTTCTTCAAACGTTTGTAAACAAGCAACATGTTCATAACTTCCATCAGACTTTGACATCACTACTTCATAATAATAAGGATCACAATAGGCACTAACAATCTTTGTACGTGTAGTTTCTGTTGTATTACTCATATTTGTATTAATACTGTAGTAATAATACGGGTTAAATAAATCAGACAAAGATTGAATCGAAAATAACTGATCAACGACTTGTATATAATTAACTAATCCACTGGGATTATAAGATCGAAGTTTTTCCAAAGTACTCTCTACCGTGGAAAAATCCTGATAATCACCTGAACCTAAATCATCATCTGCTAATATCTTTATTTGTGCCGATAATAAGCACAACAAACACACTACTAATATACATAATCTCTTCATCCTTCTAGCTCCTATATAAAAAATTACATGAAACTCATTAAAAATCTGATTTCTTAGTATGTCTCCTAACATAAGATTCATACTTCGTTATACAAAAAAGCTCTAGCAATCAAAAGGAAAATATTGTATAATACTTAAAATCTTAATGATGGAGGTGTGATATGAAACGAGAACATTTAAAGAAAGGATTATTTCTCTTGATTGGACTGATGACAATCTATTGTTTTATGAAGTTAATCTATAGCCTATCCGATCAAACCGGTCGAGAGTCTGGCTCCCTCTCAAATAGTTTATATTTATTCCTCAGTCAATTTGAATTCTTAAATAACTTTTTACGTCAATGGGATCAATTTGTTATTAAAGTACTTTATAAATTAAACTTAGAAGAACTTTATCCTTTTATCTTCTCTACCTATAGTAATTGGAGCTTTATCATTCGTAAATGGGCACATTTTGGGATTTATATGATACTTGGGATACTTTCAATGGGGGTCTTTACTTACGCCTTTAACTTCTATAAAGCCTTCTTAATTACATTTTATTGTGGATCGTTCTTTGCCTTTACTGATGAAATCCATCAACTCTTTGTCGAGGGAAGAACAGGACAGATTAATGATTTTGAAATTGATGTTTTAGGCCTAGTGACCGGCATGACCTTCTGTCTTTTTATCTTTGTGATTGTAAATTTGATCCAATTTATTAATAAACATCTCAGTAACAATAACTCAAAACAGCAATATTCTAAAGAGAAACCAATTATTGAACGAACCCCCTTTACATTAGACGATTAACAAACCAAACTAATAATATTAACCCTTCTAATGATATAAAAATACCCCCATAATAGAATTTAAAGTGATTCTTTATCAGAGATAGAATCACTTTTTTCATCTACTATAGAGGTGCTATCCATTTCATTTAACACCAGCTGTTCTTTCTAATTATAAGAATAGCTGATGTCTACATTTTTAAAGATAGAATTTGTACTCGTCGTTGTAAACTTCTAATATTAACACTTTTTAAAATCCCACCATCTTCACCATCTAATGTCCACTTAACATCTTGCTCACTCTCAACAGTCATACGATCCGTCTTAAATGTCACTACATATTCTGGATCATATTGAGTATTTAAAAAGTCATTTAAGATTCGATGAATATCAATCAGATTTTTCGGAGCACGAATTAACGTCACTTCAAATAAACCATCACTTAAATCAGCCTGATTTCCAAATGCATTTTTTATACCTGCGACAGAATCTGAGTTAGAAATCATTCCAAAAATATAATCCCCTTCAATCACACCATCACGGTGAGTAATCTTACACTTATACGATTGAATGGTAGGTAACTTTAATAATCCCTCAATTAAGTAGGCTAATCCGCCTAACATATTTTTTCGTGGTTGTGGCGTCTCATAAGCGACATCAGTAAAGGCTCCAAACGCAGCAACATAAGTAAAATATCGACTACCAAACTGTCCAATATCAATTGGCATCTGTTTCCCTTGAATACATAAATCTAACGCTTTAGGGATATTTTTAGGAATTCCAAGTGTGGTAGCAAAATCATTGGTCGTTCCAGTTGGAATGTACGCAATTGGTGTATTCGCATTTGCTTGGATTAACCCTGTGATGACTTCATTTAAGGTTCCATCGCCTCCACTTGCAACGACTAAATCATAATTTCTAGCCTCTTTCATTTTCTCCACTGCATCATATTTAGCTTTAGTGGGATACACGACCACCTCATATCCAGCTAAGCTCAATTGGCTAATAATCAGTAATAAATAGTCCTTTATTATCCCACGTCCTGAAGTTGGATTAATAATAAGTAATAACTTCTTACGCACAGAGGCACTTCCTTTCAAAAATTTAAACTTTAATTTTACATTATATTATATCACCTATTGTCAAAAAAAATGTCGTTTATGATTGTAGAGATTCTAAGTACACAAATAAAAGCCTGATTCAAAAATTAGAACCAGGCTTTTATTTTATTAAAATTGTGATTTTAAAGCTTCAACTTTATCTAAACGTTCCCATGGTAAATCAACATCTGTACGTCCAAAGTGTCCGTAAGCAGCTGTTTGTTTATAAATCGGCTTACGTAAATCTAACATTTGGATGATTCCTGCTGGACGTAAGTCGAAGTTTTGACGAATAACTTCTACAATCTTGGCATTTGATACTTTTCCTGTTCCAAATGTATCAACCATGATTGAAGTTGGCTGAGCAACACCGATGGCATATGATAATTGAATTTCAATTTTATCAGCATATCCCGCTGCAACTAAGTTTTTAGCAACATAACGAGCTGCATAAGCTGCTGAACGGTCTACTTTAGTTGCATCTTTTCCAGAGAATGCTCCACCACCATGACGTGCATATCCTCCGTATGTATCAACGATAATTTTACGTCCTGTTAATCCAGCATCTCCGTGTGGTCCACCAATGACAAAGCGTCCTGTTGGATTAACTAAGTAGCGAGTATTTTCTGTTACTAAGTTTTGTGGTAACACTGCATCAAAGACATGTTTTTTAATATCTGCTTCGATTTGTTCGTGACTTACTTCTGGTGAATGTTGTGTTGAAAGTAAAACAGTATCGATTGCAACTGGTTTTCCTGCCTCATCATATTCAACTGTTACCTGTGTTTTACCATCTGGACGTAAGTAATCTAAGGTTCCATTTTTACGAACTTCAGTTAAACGACGAGATAATTTATGTGCTAATGAGATTGGTAAAGGCATATATTCTTCAGTTTCATTTGTGGCGAAACCAAACATTAATCCTTGATCCCCTGCACCAATTGCTTCAATTTGCTCATCAGTCATAATTCCTGTACGAGCTTCTAATGCTTGATCAACCCCCATTGCAATATCTACAGATTGTTCATCAATAGCTGTTAACACAGCACAAGTATCTGCATCAAACCCATATTTCGCACGGTTATATCCAATTTCACGAATTGTTTCACGAACAACCTTTTGGATATCAACATATGAAGAAGTAGTAATTTCTCCAAATACTAAGACTAATCCTGTTGTCACAGACGTTTCACAAGCAACGCGTGCCATAGGATCTTTTGCTAAGATAGCATCTAAAATTGAATCTGAGATTTGATCTGCAATCTTATCTGGATGCCCTTCTGTTACAGATTCTGATGTAAATAATCGACGTTCTGACATACTAATGTCCTCCTTCTAATTACACTAAGAAATACTCTATATTATTAAGTTCCTGACGAGAGATAATAGCTCGGGCCGGTTAATATTTAAAAATCATTAACAAAATCAATCATTCATACCTATAATGGACAATTTAAGAAAAATAATCCACCTTTTCTAAGTAATTCTTTTTTCTTTAACAAACTAGTACATATAATCTATCGCTAGCCGCTCAGATCATGAGCATACTAGCGGATAACATGGAAAGAACAACTTATAGTTTCACCTACGGTGTACAGTTTATCTAACTTTTACTCTGTTTAAAGAGATAAGCTTACATATAGCTCATCTAATGCGGTAAAACCACAAAGGCTGGTCGGATTCACTACTGCTCATCACTCCTTAGCACTTGAGTGGATAACCCCGAAATTGTCCCTTTAGGCTAACAAAAAAAGTCCGCTATAAGCGGACTTGAATGACTGATTCAAACCCTCTTATTGCTCGAGTTAAACTCGCTTGGGTCGGCACCTTCCTATTCAAGGAGGTTGCCGCGACTTCATAGGCCCCTATGCCTCCATCGCTCTTAATAAGAGTATATTATTATATTTATTTTTAATTTCATTATTAATTATAAGAACAAACTCGTAACTTGTCAATTATTAACGGTTATTCTTTAAAATCTAATTCAACATTTGAAATCGAATCAAAGCGAGTTCCAATTTTTTCAGTCGTAATATGAATCTCTTTGACATCTTTTGAAACTGTATCAATGTGTTTACTTAATTTATCCCAACGTTCCTTATATCGCTTAAATTCATCTCCTAATTTATTTAACTCTTGTTGAATGACTAAAGCATGACGATCGCGTTCAAGATTATTTATAATGACTTGAATCGTTGTTAAAGTCGACATTAAAGTTGTTGGAGAAACTAACCAAACTCGTCTTTGTTGAGCATATTCAATTAAATCAATATGGTAAGCATTAATCTCTGCAAAAATGGCCTCTGCTGGCAAAAATAAAATCGCCTGATCCGATGTTTCCTCCGGTGTAATATACTTCATGGCAATATCATCAATATGCTTTTTCACATCTTGTTTAAACTGCTTGGTGGCAATTTTACGTTCTACATCAGGTAAGTTACGATCCATCATTCGCTGATAGTTTTCCAATGGGAATTTCGAATCAATCGGTAAATTTCCTAATGGGGCTGGTGCAAATAAAATCGCATCAACCATCGTTCCATTTGAAACCTTATATTGAGTCTGATACAAACGGTCATTTTTCTCTCCAAATACTGAAGCCAAAATTTGATACAACTGAACCTCCCCATATGTTCCACGGCTTTTCTTATCTGTTAACAACGTCTGCAATGAAACAATATCTGTTGATAAACTTTCAATCTTCTTTTGCGCCTCATCTATCTTCGCTAATCGAACTAAAATACTCTGAAACGTCTCATTTGTTTTATTAAACGACTGATCTAAACGCTCATTCACCTTATCATTAATACGCATCAAATTCACTTCCATGCGCTCATTTAACTTTTCAAAATCACGCTGTAGCTGTTCCGTCACCACCGTACTATGTTGAAGTAACTGTCCACGAATCGTACGCTCAAATTGGCCATAACGATCGAGCACTCGCTCATTATTTTGTCCAACGGTATCTAACATTTGAAAATTAGTTTGTTGCAACCTTTTTTCCATTCGCTGTTGTTCATCAATCATCTGTTTAATTTGCTGTTCAAGTAATGAATGTTGGCGTCTTCCACTACTTGGATTCTGCCTGATTAGTACTAATAACACTAAAACAATTAACATGATTAATAATAAATATACACCTATCATACCATCCCCTCTTTCAACACTTCTTTATTTTACCATAAATGAACAAAAAAAGAGGCTTGAAGATTTAATCTTCAAGCCCTTCTAAATTATGGTTCTATAATATTTGGTGTGGGTGATTCCCACACTTCTTTTATTTGGAATAAAAAATAAGTATAAAAAAAGAGACATCACGTCCCAAATTCTATACCATGTAATTGACCAAAAAAAACACGAA